>NZ_JBGNUT010000030.1:0-138265 GCF_041951385.1 Actinomadura sp. NTSP31
GTTCTGAGATTGATCGTCCGCAGGCCCTGACCTGCGGACGATCAATCTCAGAACGGACTCAGTACGGTAAAGCTTGCCGGTCTAGACCGGGTTTGTGTTGCAGAGCACGGTGGAGGCGAACGTACTATTCGGGCGGTTTGTCCTGCGTGTTGAGCGAGCACGTCCGCCCGAGATGACGACGAGATCACAAGTCAGATACGGGTACTGGCGCAGCCCGTCTCACGGATGGACAGTCATGGCCGAGGGGCTACCTTTCCCTTCAGCAAACGCGGCGTAACGGGCACGGGGTCAGCGGATGATCTCCGCGACCGCCGGTCACCGCGCCGGCGGCGGCATGGCCGAACCTGTGGCCGGACGGTAGGAGGTATGCAGCGTGGGGGCACCGATCGAGGTCTCCGGTTCCGAGGCGGAAGCACAGCCGGACGCCGTCCTCGCGGGTGTTGAACGCTCGGCGATCCAAGGGCGCTCGCTCGGCCAGATCGCCTGGACCCGCCTGAAGCGGGACAAGGTCGCGATGGCCAGCGCCGTGTTCATCGTCCTGCTGATCATCGCCGCCCTGCCCGGGGTCACCAACCTGCTGGTCGGCTGGTTCGGGTCCCCGCCCGACAAGTTCCACCAGACGCTCGTGGACCCGACGCTCGGCACCCCGTACGGCAAGTTCGGCGGCATCAGCGGGCACCACATCTTCGGCATCGAGCCGACCAACGGCCGCGACCTGTTCGCCCGCGTGCTGTACGGCGCGCGCGTCTCGCTGATCATCGGCGTGCTGGCCACGCTGGTGTCGGTGGTCATCGGCACGCTGCTCGGCGTCGCGGCCGGCTTCTTCGGCGGCTGGGTCGACATGGTGATCGCCCGGCTGATGGACATCTTCCTGGCGTTCCCGCTGATCATGTTCGCGATCGCGCTGTCGGGCGTGCTGCCCAGCAGCATGCTCGGGCTGTCGGGCAACAACCTGCGGATCGCGATCCTGGTGTTCGTCATCGGCTTCTTCGCCTGGCCGTACATCGGCCGCATCATCCGCGGGCAGACGCTGTCGCTGCGCGAACGGGAGTTCGTGGACGCGGCCCGCAGCATGGGCGCGGGCAACGCCTACATCCTGTTCAAGGAGCTGCTGCCGAACCTCGTCGCGCCGATCACCGTCTACGCGACGCTGCTGATCCCGACGAACATCCTGTTCGAGGCGGCGCTGTCCTTCCTGGGCGTCGGCATCAACCCGCCCGCGCCGTCCTGGGGCGGGATGCTGAACCAGGCCACCGAGCTGTACTCCGTCGCCCCGCACTTCGTCATCGTCCCAGGTCTGGCGATCTTCGTCACGGTGCTCGCCTTCAACCTGTTCGGCGACGGTCTGCGCGACGCTCTCGACCCTCGGTCCCGTTGACCCCGGCACTTGGCCGGCAGTAGTGAAAGGGAAGTAATGAGATCTTCCAAGGTCATCTCCGTGGCGGCGGCGGGAGCCGTCGTCCTCAGCCTCGGGCTCAGCGCCTGCGGCGGGGGCGACGACTCCGGCGACGGCGGCGGCGGCAAGGCGAAGTTCGACGCCGGGTCCAAGGGCATCGTCAACGCGTCCGACAAAAAGGGCGGCACGCTGGTGATGGCGCAGCCGGACGACTTCGAGTCGCTCGACCCCGCCAACATCTACTACGCCTACGGCTCGGACTTCTTCCGGCTCTACTCCCGGACGCTGGTGACCTACACCTCCAAGCCGGGCGAGGAGGGCACCAAGCCGTCCCCGGACCTGGCGCAGGGCCTCGGCACGCCGTCCGACGGCAACAAGACCTGGACCTACAAGCTGAAGCCCGGCCTCAAGTACGAGGACGGCAGCGTCATCAAGGCCCAGGACGTCAAGTACGCGGTCGCGCGCACCTTCGACCGCGGCGTGCTGCGCAACGGCCCGTCCTACTTCACGCAGATGCTGGACGCGGGCGACTACAAGGGCCCGTTCAAGGACAAGAACCTCGACCACTTCAAGGGCGTCACGACGCCCGACGACTCGACCGTCGTCTTCCACCTGAAGGCGCCGTTCTCCGAGTGGGACCAGCTGGTGATGTTCAGCGGCCAGACCGTCCCGGTCCCGCAGGCCAAGGACACCGGCACCCAGTACGGCATGCACCCGTTCTCCTCGGGCCCGTACAAGTGGCAGGCCGACTACAAGATGAAGCAGGGCGGCACCCTGGTCCGCAACACCTACTGGGACCCGAAGACCGACCCGAACCGCAAGGCCCTCCCGGACAAGGTCGTCGTCCAGTCCGGCCTGTCGGCGGACGAGATCGACAACCGTGAGATCGACGGCACCGTGCAGATCGACCTGCCCGGCACCGGCGTGCAGGCCGCGGCCCGGCAGAAGATCCTGAGCGACCCCAAGCTCAAGGCCAACTCCGACGACCCGCTGGCCGGCTTCCACTGGTACATGCCGATCAACACCGAGATCGTGCCGAACGTCGAGTGCCGCAAGGCGATCGTCTACGCGACCAACCGCGACGCGCTCTGGCGCGCCTACGGCGGTGACGTGGGCGGCGAGATGGCCACCTCGATCATGCCGGCCGACATCCAGGGCCGCGAGAAGGGCACCGACGCCTACACCAAGGCCCAGGTCGGCTTCACCGGCGACGTGAACGCCGCCAAGCAGGCCCTCGCCAAGTGCGGCAAGCCGAGCGGCTTCGCCGTCACGATGCTGTTCCGCAGCGACCGCCCGAAGGAGCAGGCCGCCGCGGAGGCGATGGAGCAGGCGCTCGGCCGCGTCGGCATCAAGCTGACCCTCAAGGGCTACCCGCACGGCACCTACACCAACGAGCAGTTCGGCTCGCCGGAGTTCAACAAGAAGAACAACGTGGGCCTCGGCACCTACGGCTGGGCCCCCGACTGGCCCACCGGCTACGGCTACCTGCAGGCGGGCACGGACGGCAAGGCCATCGTCGACACCGGCAACGTCAACATCTCCATGTTGAAGGACCCGCAGATCGACAAGATGTGGAACGACGTCGTCAAGGTCAACGACCCGAACCAGCGCGCGCAGATCTACAACCAGATCGACCAGCGCGTCCGCGACCTGGCGGCGATCATCCCGACCGTCTACGCCAAGTCCCTGCTGTACAGGTCGCCGAAGCTCACCAACGTCTACGTCCACTCGGGCTACGGCATGTACGACTACGCCAACCTCGGTGTGACCAGCTGAGCAGGCACCTTCCGCACTACCCGATAGAAGGCAGGTGAAGGCAGAGGGCGACCGCCGGGGCCGATCCCCCGGCGGCCGCCCGTGCCAGACGCTGTGATCGCATTTCTTGTTCGCCGCCTGCTCGGCGCCGTAGCGCTGCTGATCGTGATCAGCCTCGTGACGTACGGGATCTTCTTCCTGCTGCCCAAGCTCGCCGGTGTGTCCACAGACGACCTGGCGGCGAGGTTCGCCGGCAAGGCCCCCGACCCGTCGACGCTGGAGGCGATCAAGGAGCGGTTCGGCCTCGACAAGCCGTTCTTCGTGCAGTACGGCGAGTTCATGAAGACGCTCGTCACCGGCGGTGACTACGACACCGGCACGTCCACGGTGCACTGCTCCGCCCCGTGCCTGGGCTACTCCTTCCGGACCAACCAGGCCGTGACGCCGCAGCTGCTGGAGCGCGCGCCGGTGACCATCTCCATCGCGGTGGGCGCCGCCGTGCTGTGGCTGCTCGCGGGCGTCGCGACCGGCGTCGTGTCGGCGCTGAAGAAGGGCAGCATCTTCGACCGCGCCGCGATGATCATCGCGCTGGCCGGCGTCTCCCTGCCGATCTTCTTCACCGGCCTGCTGGGCCTGGCCTACGTCGTCCACGCCTGGGGCATCCTGCCCGAGGTGAACTGGACGCCGCTGAGCCAGGACCCGGCGAAATGGTTCACCTCGCTGATCCTGCCCTGGATCAGCCTCGCGCTGCTGTACGCCGCGATGTACGCGCGGCTCACACGGGCGGGCATGCTGGAGACCATGAACGAGGACTTCGTCCGCACGGCGAGGGCCAAGGGGCTCAGGGAGTCCACGGTCGTCACCAGGCACGCGCTGCGCGCCACGCTGACGCCGATCCTGACCGTGTTCGGCCTGGACTTCGGCCTCCTGCTCGGCGGAGCCATCATCACCGAGGCGACCTTCGGCCTTCCCGGGCTCGGACGGCTGGCCCTGGACGGGGTGAACCAGAGCGACCTGCCCGTGGTCGTCGGCGTGACGATCATGACGGCGCTGTTCGTCGTGCTGATGAACCTCATCGTGGACATGCTGTACGCCGTCGTCGACCCGAGAGTGAGGCTGGCCTGATGACCGACACCACCCCGGCCGGCACCGCGCCGGCCGCCGGGGGGCAAGCTCCCACGGCGTTCCTCGAGGTCCGCGACCTCAAGATCCACTTCCCGACCGACGACGGGCTGGTCAAGTCCGTGGACGGCCTGTCGTTCGAGCTGGAGCGGGGCCGCACCCTCGGCATCGTCGGCGAGTCCGGCTCCGGCAAGAGCGTCACCAGCCTCGGCATCCTCGGCCTGCACAACCGCGACAACGCCAACGTGTCCGGCGAGATCTGGCTGGACGGCAAGGAGCTCGTCGGCGCCCCCCGCGGCGAGGTCCGCCGGCTGCGCGGCCGCAAGATGGCGATGATCTTCCAGGACCCGCTGTCGTCGATGCACCCCTTCTACACGGTCGGCCACCAGATCATCGAGGCCTACCGGGTGCACAACGACGTGTCCAAGCAGGTGGCCCGCAAGCACGCCATCGACATGCTCGGCCGCGTCGGCATCCCCAAGCCCGACAAGCGGGTCGACGACTACCCGCACCAGTTCTCCGGCGGCATGCGGCAGCGCGCGATGATCGCGATGGCGCTGTCCTGCGACCCCGAGCTGCTGATCGCCGACGAGCCCACCACCGCGCTGGACGTTACCGTCCAGGCGCAGATCCTGGACCTCATCCGGGACCTGCAGCAGGAGTTCAACTCCGCCGTCATCATGATCACCCACGATCTCGGGGTGGTCGCGGAGCTGTCGGACGACATCCTGGTGATGTACGCGGGCCGCTGCGCGGAGTACGCCTCGGTCGAGGACGCCTTCCACAAGCCGCTGCACCCCTACACCTGGGGGCTGCTCGGCTCGATGCCGAGGCTGGACCGCGAGCGCACCGAGCGGCTGATGCCGATCAAGGGCACCCCGCCGAGCCTGATCAACGTCCCGCAGGGCTGCGCGTTCAACCCGCGCTGCGCCTACCGGGACCTGAACGGCGACAAGTCCACGACGGTGCGGCCCGACCTGGTCGAGGCGGTCCCGGGCCACAAGGTGGCCTGCCATCTCCCGCTGGAGAAGAAGCGGGAGATCTGGGAATCCGAGATCCGGCCGAAGCTGTGACGAGCACGGGGAACGAGACTGTGAGCACTTCTGAGACCGCCGCGCCGGGGACCGCCGTCCCCGGCGCCGCGGAGGCCTCCGCCGACGCGGCAGCGGCCCGTCCCGAGCGGGACGGGGAGATGCTGCTGGAGGTGGACGGCCTCGGCAAGCACTTCCCCGTCACCTCGGGGCTGCTGCGCCGGCAGGTCGGGGCGGTGAAGGCCGTTGACGGCGTGTCCTTCTCCGTCCGCAAGGGCGAGACCCTCGGCCTGGTGGGGGAGTCGGGCTGCGGCAAGTCCACCACCGGCCGGATGATCATGCGGCTGCTGGACCCCAGCTTCGGCACCATCCGGTTCGAGGGCCAGGACATCACCGCGATGTCGCAGTCGCGGATGCGGCCGCTCCGCCGCGACCTGCAGATGATCTTCCAGGACCCGTACTCGTCGCTGAACCCGCGCAAGACGGTCGGCGCGATCGTCGGGGCCCCGTTCCGGCTGCAGAACATCCAGACCGAGAACGGCGTGAAGAAGGCCGTCCAGGAGATCCTGGAGCTCGTCGGCCTCAGCCCCGAGCACTACAACCGGTACCCGCACGAGTTCTCCGGCGGCCAGCGCCAGCGGATCGGCATCGCCCGCACCCTGGCGCTCAAGCCGAAGCTGATCGTCGCGGACGAGCCGGTGTCGGCGCTGGACGTGTCGGTGCAGGCGCAGGTCGTCAACCTGCTGGAGGACCTGCAGGACGAGCTCGACCTCACCTACGTGGTGATCGCGCACGACCTGTCGGTCGTCCGGCACATCTCCGACCGGGTCGCCGTCATGTACCTCGGCAAGATCGTCGAGATCGCGGACCGCAACGACCTGTACGAGCGGCCCATGCACCCCTACACCAACGCGCTGCTGTCGGCCGTGCCGATCCCCGACCCGGCCGAGCGCGGGAACCGGCAGCGGATCCGGCTGCAGGGCGACGTGCCGAGCCCCCTCGACCCGCCGCCCGCCTGCCGGTTCCACACCCGCTGCTGGAAGGCGCAGGACATCTGCAAGCAGGTCGAGCCGCCGCTGATCGAGCTCAGCCACGGCCACCACGCCGCCTGCCACTTCCCGGAGAACACCACCGTGTCGGCCACCGACGAGGTCGCCAAGGCCGCGGTGGCGCCCGGCGCCGCACCGGCCGCCGAGACCGACGGCGAACCGACCGACTAGCGACCGGCCGGCCCGGCCGCGCGTTCCGGCGCCGGGCCGCCGGTGAGGACCCGCCCATGGGCGTGCCTCCCGCACGCCGAAGCCCCGGCCCCCCGCGAAGGGGGACCGGGGCTTCGCCGTACCGCGCGCCCGGCCCTACTCGGTCGAGATGGCCTTCAGCACGTCCATCCGGCCGGCCCGCCACGCCGGCCACAGCGCCGCCAGCACACCGATCACCGCCGCGACCACCAGGTACACGCCCAGCGTCCCGTACGGCACCGCCAGCACTCCGAGGCCCTGGTCCTTCAGCGCGTTCTGCAGCGCCGCGCCGAACGCCACCCCGATGCCCATCCCGAGCACCGCCCCGAACACCGCGATCACGATGGACTCGACCCGGATCATCCGGCGCAGCTGCCGCCGAGAGATCCCGATCGCGCGCAGCAGCCCGATCTCCCGGGTCCGCTCGATCACCGACAGCGCCAGGGTGTTGACCACCCCGACCGCCGCGATGATGACCGACATCGCCAGCAGGATGGACAGGAACGTCACGAACCCGTCGACCTGCTTGCGGGCGTCCTTCTTCAGCGACGCCTGGTCCGACACCTTCAGGTTCGGGTATGCCTTGATCGCCGACTCGATGGACGTCTTGGTCGCCGCGTCGGTCCTCGAGGCGTTCACCAGCACCGCGTCCACCGACGGGCGCACCGTGTGCCTCAGGTACACCTGCTCGGAGACGATCCGGCTGCCGATGAGGTCGCTCTTGGCGAAGATCCCCGTCACCTTCAGCCGTTCGGTCTTCCCGTCGGGGAACAGCGCCGGCACCGTCGACCCGACGTGCCAGCCCTTGTCCTTCGCGGTCGACTCGTTCACCATCAGCCCGGCCGCGCCGATCGACGTGCCGCCCGACACCACCTTCAGCCGCGCCGCCTCGGTGATCACGCCGACGTCGCCCGACATGTACGTGCCGCGCTCGCCGTCGATCTTCGCGGTGCCCTCGTAGGTCGCCGACGCCGACTCCACCCCGGGCGCCGCCTTGATCTTCTGCGCGGCGTCGGCGGTGATGTCGCCGCCGGTCGCCTGCACCAGGTAGTCCGCGCCGAACTGCGCGTCCACCTGCTCGTCGACCGACGCCCGCATCGTCGCGCCCAGCACGTTCACCGTCGTGATCAGCGCCAGCCCGATCATCAGCGCGGCGGCCGTCGCGGCGGTGCGGCGCGGGTTGCGCAGCGCGTTCTGCCGCGCCAGCCGCCCCGGCGCGCCCAGCAGCCGCGCGAACGGCCACCCCAGCACCTTCACCACCGGGACGCTGATCACCGGAGCGAGCATCGCCACCCCGACGAACACCGCGAACGCGCCCCCGCCGACCGGCACCGCCGGGTTCCCGCCGCTCCCGGCCAGGCCCGCCGCGATGAGGCCCGCGCCGACCAGCGTCAGCAGCGAACCGAGCGCCACCCGGATCCGCAGCGTCCGCTGCGGCAGCGCCACGTCGTCGCGCATCGCCGCGACCGGCGGGATCTTCGCCGCGCGCCGCGCCGGGAAGTACGCCGACACCACCGTCACCACGATCCCGACGACGTACGACCAGATCACCGGCGTCGCGGTGAACGTCAGCCCGCCCGACCCCGCGTCGCCCATCTGCGTCTGCAGCAACGCCGCCAGGCCCGCGCCGGCCGCCAGCCCCAGCGTCGACCCGACGACCCCGACCGCGACCGCCTCACCGATCACCGCCCGCGTCACCTGCGGGCGGGCCGCGCCGATCGCGCGCAGCAGCGCCAGCTCCCGGGTCCGCTGCGCCACCAGCATCGAGAACGTGTTGAAGATGATGAACGCCCCGACGAAGATCGAGATCAGCGCGAACGCCAGCAGGAACGTGCGGAAGAACCCCATGAGCTGCGCGACGTCGCTCTTGTTCTCGTCGCGCATCTTCGTGCCGGTGACGGCCTCCACACCGCCCGGCAGCACCTTCGCGACCCGGTCGCGCAGCTGCGCCTCCGACGGGCCCGTGGTGCCCATCTCGATGTCGCTGAAGTAGCCGGGCTTCAGCATCAGCCGCTGCGCCGTCGGGGTGTCGAACGCGGTGACGCTCGCGCCCATCAGGTTGCCGGTGTCGATCAGCCCGACGATCCGCATCCGCTGCGCCGGCCCCGCCGAGACGACCCCGACAGTGTCGCCGACCGCCAGCTTCCCCTTCTTCGCCGTCTCCGCGTCGACGACCACCTCGCCGGGCCCGTTCGGCGCCCGGCCCGACTTCAGGTCGAACGACCCGCCGGTGTTCCAGTTCGTGCCGAGCTGCGGCGGGCCCTGCCCGCCCGACCCGACGAGCTTGCCGTCGCGGCCCACGACGGCCGCGTAGCCGTTCACGTTGCCCTGCGGGTCCTTCACCCCGTCGACGCCCCGCAGCGCCTTCAGCACCGACGCGGGCACCGGCTGCGCCGCCTGCCCGTCATCGTCGCCGCCGACGACCTTCTTCGCCCGCACGTCCACGGCGACGTTCTTGCCGACCCGGCTGAACAGGTCGTCGAACTGCTTGTTCATCGTGTCGGTGAAGATCAGCGTGCCGGCCACGAACGCCACGCCGAGGATCACCGCGACGGCCGTCAGCACCAGCCTGATCTTGTGCGCCGCCAGATTGCGGAGCGTGACCTTGCCCATCATCGCGCCGCGACCCCCGGTCCCTGCGGCGCCGGGGCGCCGGCGGCGTCGAAGCCCTTCATCCGCTCCAGCACCCGCTCGGCCGTCGGCCCGGTCATCGTGTCGACGATCTGCCCGTCCGACAGGAACAGCACCTGGTCGGCGTACGCCGCCGCGGACGGGTCGTGCGTCACCATCACGATCGTCTGCGCCATCCGCCGCACCGAGTCCTGCAGGAACGACAGCACCTCCGCGCCGGACCGCGAGTCCAGGTTCCCGGTCGGCTCGTCCGCGAAGATGATCTCCGGGCGGGACGCCAGCGCCCGCGCGCACGCCACCCGCTGCTGCTGCCCGCCCGACAGCTCCGACGGGCGGTGCTTCAGCCGGGGCCGCAGCCCCACGGTGTCGATCACCTCGTCCACCCACGCCCGGTCCGCCTTACGGCCCGCGATGTCCATCGGCAGCGTGATGTTCTCCAGCGCCGTCAGCGTCGGGACCAGGTTGAACGCCTGGAAGATGAACCCGATCTTGTCGCGGCGCAGCCGCGTCAGCTGCTTGTCCTTCAGCCCCGTCAGCTCGGTGTCGCCGATGAAGACCTGCCCGGAGTCCACCGAGTCCAGCCCCGCCATGCAGTGCATCAGCGTGGACTTCCCGGAACCCGACGGGCCCATGATCGCGGTGAACCGGCCGCGGGGGATCCCCACGGTCACCGCGTCGAGCGCGACCACCTGGGCGTCGCCGCGCCCGTACACCTTGGCGATCTGATGGGCCCGTGCGGCGAAGTCGCCCGCCCCGGGCGCGTACTGCGCATCAGCGGTCGATGGGGCGGTGTTCGTCACGTGAACTCCCCTGTGTGAGTGGATGAGGGTGGAAGTGCCGCGGGCCGCGCTTCCGTCCCCCGGCGGCCCGTCCCTCAGAACAGTAGGAGTCGGGCGGCCCCGTGAGATGCACCCCAGGAATGGACTTACCGCTCCCTCCCTGGCAGGAGAGGCGGTGCCGGGGTCGTCCTACCGGAGTAGGGGACCCACCGGCGAAAGATGGGTCCGCTCAGGGACGATCCCTGAGGCCGGACCCGTGGACCACCGCCCCACCAGCGCCGACGGCCGCCACGGGCCTCCGGGACGCCCCTGGCCGGGGTCGGCCCCCGCCCCTGGCCCGGGTCGGCCCCCCGAGGCCGCCCGCGAGGGCGCCGGGGGAGGGGTCAGCTCTGGCCGGGGCGGCTCAACCCGGTCTCGTAGGCGTACACCACGGCCTGCACCCGGTCCCGCAGCCCCAGCTTCGCCAGCACGTTCCCCACGTGCGTCTTCACCGTCGTCTCGCTCACCACGAGCTCCGCGGCGATCTCCGCGTTCGACTGGCCCCGCGCCACATGCGCCAGCACCTCGCGCTCCCGCGCGGTCAGCGTGTCCAGCCCCGGCGGCGGCGCCGCGTCCCGCACCGACGGCAGCCGCGTCGCGAACCGGTCCAGCAGCCGCCGCGTCACGCTCGGCGCCACGATCGCGTCGCCCTCCGCCACGATCCGGATCGCCTGCACCAGGTCCTCCGGCGGCGAGTCCTTCAGCAGGAACCCGCTCGCCCCCGCCCGCACCGCCTCGATCACGTACTCGTCCAGGTCGAACGTCGTCAGGATCAGCACCTTCGGGTCGTGCGACGCCGCACCGTCCCGGATGATCCGCCGGGTCGCCTCGATCCCGTCCACGCCCGGCATCCGGATGTCCATCAGCACCACGTCCGGCAGCAGCGACCGCGTCATCTCCACCGCCGCCGCGCCGTCCCCGGCCTCGCCGACCACCGCGATGTCCGCCTCGGCCTCCAGGATCAGCCGGAACCCCGTGCGCAGCAACGGCTGATCATCGACGAGCAGCACCCGCACCGCGCTCACCGCGCCACCCCGCTCACGTCCATCGTCCCCGCTCCTCGCCCCGCTCCTCGGCCTGCGCCCCGCCCGGGCCCGGCCACCGTCACCCTATGCCCTCCCCGCCTCCGCGGCGGCCCGCCCGCCCCGACCCCGCGCCCCGCCCCGGACTCCGCCCCGGCCACCTCACGCCTCCAGCGGGAACCGCGCCCGCACCCCGAACCCGCCGCCCACCCGCGGCCCGATCCGCAGCTCACCCCCGTACAACGCCACCCGCTCGTACATCCCCACCAGCCCATGCCCCGGATTGTCCGTCCCGTCCGCCACGATCGTCGCCGTGCCCCGCCCGTCGTCCTCGATCTCCACCGTCAGATCCGCCTCCGTGTAGTACAGCCGCACCCACGCCCGCGCCTGCGCCCCCGCATGCTTCAACGTGTTCGTCAGCGCCTCCTGGATCAGCCGGAACGCCGCCACGTCCACCCCCGGCGACGGCTTCCGCGCCTCGCCCTCGATCCACAGCTGCACCGACAGCCCCGTCTCCCGCACATGGTCCAGCAGCTCCCCGAGATCCCCCAGACCCGGCTGCGGCGCCAGCTCCCGCCCCGCCTGCTCGGCGTCCCGATCCGTCCGCAGCACCCCCACGATCCGCCGCATCTCGCTCAGCGCCGTCCGCCCGACCTCCTCGATCGTCGACATCGCCTCCCGCGCGCTGCCCGGGTCCCGGTCGATGATCCGCCGCGCCGCCCCCGCCTGCACCGTCATCACGCTCACATGGTGCGCCACCACGTCGTGCAGCTCCCGCGCGATCCGCGACCGCTCCTCGATCCGCGCCGCCCGCGCGTCGGTGCCCCGCGCCCGCTCCAGCCGCGCCGCCCGGTCCTCCAGCTCCGCGAAGTACGCCCGCCGCAGCCGCAGGTTCCGGCCCAGCACCCACACCCCCGCCACCAGCGCGCAGTCGCTCACCAGCACCACCGGCGACGTCTCCACCGGCAGCATCACCAGCGACACCAGGAACGCCACGAACCCCGCCACGCCGCCCAGCGCGCTCTGCGCCAGCCCCCGGTGCGCCGACAGGCTGTAGATCGCGATCAGGAACGCCATCACGTCCGGCACCGACGGCGGATACCCCCGCACCGTCAGCGCCAGCTCGCCCGCCACGATCAGCAGCAGCACCGGCAGCGGACGGCGCCGCCGCCACGTCAGCGCCATCGTCACCACGACGACGATCAGCCCGTCCGCCGCGTCCGGGGTCCGGAAGTCCCCGTAGTCACCGCCGTCCCGGTAGTCCTGCAGGTACAGCTGCGGCAGGCCCACCAGCAGCAGCCCCAGCGCGAGCAAGGCGTCCGCCGCCTGCGGACGCGCCTGCAGCCAGGCACGAAAGGTACGAAGACCACGGATGCGGGGTGACACGACTCTCACCCTAGGAGGTCATGGCAGGTCGTGACCCCTCCTGCGCGCGGATCCGCGATCCTCCCCAAGGAGGACGCCGCCCGGCGCCCCTACGACCCGCGACGGCCCCACGCCCGCCGGGCCTCCCGGCCCGACGCGCGCGGGCCCGCACACGTCGCTACAGATCGTCGCGCTCGCGCGCCGCGACCGCCACCGCCGACCCCTCCAGATCCGCCGGAGACGGCCGCCGCACCGGCACCGCCGGCAGCGGCGGGGGAGTACCCCCGAACTCCGGGCACCGCTCCTTGTGATCGCACCAGTCGCACAACCGGCTCGTCCGCGGCCGCCACTCACCCGAATCCATCGCCCGCCGGATCGCCTGCCACAGAGCCTCCACCTTCCGCTCCGTCGCCCGCAGATCCCGCTCCTCCGGCTCGTACCGCAGCACCTCGCCGTTCCCCAGATACATCAGCTGCAGCAACCGCGGCACCCGCCCGTGCAACCGCCACAGCACCAGCGCATAGAACTTCATCTGGAACAGCGCCCGCGCCTCGAAATCCGCCCGCGGCGCCGTCCCCGTCTTGTAGTCCACGATCCGCACGTCACCACTCGGCGCCACATCGACCCGGTCGATGTACCCCCGCAGCTTCAACCCCGAATCCAGCACCGTCTCCACGAACAGCTCCCGCTCGGCCGGCTCCAGCCGCCGCGGATCCTCCAGCGTGAAGTACCGCTCCACCATCCGCCGCGCCTGCCCCAGCCACTCCGACCGGTCCGCCTCACCGGCCTCACCGTCCTCGAACAGCCCCGCCAGCTCAGGCTCCGCCGCCAGCAGCCGCTCCCACTGCGGCCCCAGCAGCTCCAGCGCCGCCCCCACCGTCCGGCCGCCCGCCGGCAGGTCGTACAACCGCTCCAGCACCGCGTGCACCAGCGTCCCCCGCGCCGCCGCCGGACTCGGCCGCTCCGGAAGCCGATCGATCACCCGGAACCGGTACAGCAGCGGACACGTCATGAAATCACCCGCCCGCGACGGCGACAGCGACCCCACCACCTCAGGACCCTCCACCACGGGCCCGCCGCCACCCCGCGGAGACGGAACGGACACCTCACCACCGGCCTCGGTCGTCGTCATGGCACAGCAGCGTAGGCGACACCCCCGACGAAATCCCGCACCCCCGCCCCACCCGCCGAGATCACCGCGCACCGCACGCCGACCCGCCCCAACGGGGCCGTAGCATCGGACACGTGACCAACAGCGCGCCCCCGACCCAGGGCAAGACGCCCGCCGGCGACCCCGGCCCCCGCAAAGGCGGCCCCGACGCCCGGCCCGGCCTCTACATGGGCCGCCCCTTCGGCGTCCCCGTCTACGTCTCGCCCAGCTGGTTCCTGGTCGCCATCCTCGTCACCGTCATGTTCGAAGGCCAGGTCAACGGCGTCATCGACCGCCCCGCCAGCTACCTCGTCGCCTTCGCCTACGCCGTCCTGCTCTACGGCTCGGTCTTCGTCCACGAACTCAGCCACGCCGTCACCGCCCGCGTCCTCGGTCTCCCCGTCCGCTCCGTCACCCTCCACATCCTCGGCGGCGAGACCTCCATCGAACGCGAGGCCGCCACCCCCGGCCGCGAATTCCTGATCGCCTTCGCCGGCCCCCTCATCAACCTCGTCCTCGCCGGACTCGGCCTCCTCGCCCACGCCGTCCTCCCCCTCCCCGACGTCGCCCTCCTCCTCATCGACGCCCTCACCTTCGCCAACCTCCTCGTCGGCGTCTTCAACCTGCTGCCAGGCCTCCCCCTCGACGGCGGCCGCCTCGTCCGCGCCGCCGTCTGGAAGGCCACCGGCCACAGCCGCAACGGCGCCATCTTCGCCGGCTGGGTCGGTCGCGCCGTCGCCATCGGCTGCCTCATCACCGGCGCCTACCTCGCCACCTACCGCACCGAAGGCGGCACCGGCGGCTTCGGCTGGCTCGCCCTCCTGTGGTCCGCCCTCGTCGCCTCCTTCATCTGGGTCGGCGCCACCCAGGCCATCCGCGCCGAACGCTTCCGCGACCGCGTCCCCCTGCTGTCCGCCCGCCGCCTCGCCCGCCGCGCCACCCTCGTCACCCCCGACACCCCCCTCGCCGAAGCCGTCCGCCGCGCCCACGCCGACCACGCCGGCGCGCTCGTCGTCGCCGACCACGACGGCAACCCCCAGGGCATCGTCAGCGAGAAGGCCGTCACCGCCACCCCCGAGCACCGCCGCCCCTGGATCACCGTCGGCGAACTGTCCCGCGGCCTCGAACCCCAGCTCACCCTCCCCGCCGACCTCACCGGCGAAGACCTCCTCACCGCGCTGCGCCGCAACCCCGCCTCCGAATACCTCCTCACCGAACCCGACGGCCGCGTCTACGGCGTCCTCGCCGTCACCGACGTCGACCGCGCCTTCGCCGGCGTCTAGACGACGCCCCCGCCGCCCCGCCTGGACGGCCTGAGCTGCGGCCGCCCGCCGCTAGCCTTGACCACCATGAGCGAACCCCAGCCCACCGGGCCCGCACCCTCTACCGGCCGCATCCCCCACGGCCCGTTCCGGCCCGGCGACCAGGTTCAGCTCACCGACCCCAAGGGCCGCATCAACACCATCACCCTCCAGCCCGGGAAGCTCTACCACTCCCACAAGGGCTCCGTCCCCCACGACGACATCATCGGCAGCCCCGAAGGCACCGTCTACCGCTCCAGCGGCGGCGTCGAATACCTCGCCTTCCGGCCCCTCCTCGCCGACTTCGCCGTCCGCATGCCCCGCGGCGCCGCCGTCGTCTACCCCAAGGACGCCGCCCAGATCGTCGCCATGGCCGACATCTTCCCCGGCGCCCGCGTCATCGAGGCCGGCGCCGGCTCCGGCGCCCTCAGCTGCTTCCTCCTGCGCGCCGTCGGCGAACACGGCCTCGTCTCCTCCTACGAACGCCGCGCCGACTTCGCCGACATCGCCCGCGCCAACGTCGAGAAGTTCTTCGGCGGCCCCCACCCCTCCTGGCGCCTCACCGTCGGCTCCCTCGAGGACGCCCTCACCGAGACCGAGGCCGACCGCGTCGTCCTCGACATGCTCGCCCCCTGGGAGACCCTCGACGCGGTCGCCAAGGCCCTCATCCCCGGCGGCATGGTCTGCGCCTACATCGCCACCACCACCCAGATGTCCCGCGTCGTCGAGGACCTGCGCGCCCACGGCGCCTTCGCCGAGCCCTACGCCTTCGAGACCCTCCTGCGCTCCTGGCACGTCGACGGCCTCGCCGTCCGCCCCGACCACCGCATGGTCGGCCACACCGGCTTCCTCGTCACCGCCCGCCGCCTCGCCGACGGCGTCACCCCGCCCGTCCGCCGCCGCCGTCCCGCCAAGGGCGCCCACCCCGCCCCCGAGACCGGCACGCCCGCCGCCGACACCCCTGCCGCCGGCACCCCCGCGCCCGGCGACGCCGCCCCCGCGCCCGCCACCGAGCCCTAGACGGCGGGACCACCCCGCCTCAGGGCAAGCTCCGGCAACCCGCCGCGCCGCGACACGCCCGTGTCCCACCCCACACACCCCGAAATCGACAAACCCTCCACCCCGACATGCCCCCACACCCAAAACCCCAGGTCCGCGCAGCACAACACCGCCACCAACACCACCCCCGCACCGCCCCCCGAACACCACCCGAACCACCCCCGCACGACACGAGTACCGAATGGGCAGGTTACGGAAGCCCTCCAGATAGGTAGGGTCTCAGTAGGTCGTCGGCTCTCTTCGTGAGGAGGTGACGGGGCGTGGCCGCTCGTGACGATGCTGGGGCGCGACGGGCGCAGCACGACAAGGAGGTCAAGGACCTCCAAACGCAGATCTCCTTCCTGGAGGAGGAGATCTCCGTGCTGCGCCGCAAGCTCGCGGAATCCCCGCGCCAAGTACGTGTCCTAGAAGAACGCCTCCATGAGGCACAAGCGAACCTGGCCGCAGTGACGGGCCAGAACGAGCGACTCGTAGCGACCCTCAAAGAGGCTCGCGAACAGATCGTGGCGCTCAAGGAGGAGGTCGACAGGCTCGCGCAACCACCCTCCGGATTCGGGGTCTTCCTCGAAGCCCGCGACGACGGAACCGTCGACATCTTCACCGGGGGACGCAAGCTGCGCGTCAACGTCAGCCCCGCGGTCGACGTCGACGAACTCCAACGCGGCCAGGAGGTCATGCTCAACGAGGCCCTCAACGTCGTCGAAGCGCTCAAGTTCGAGGAGCAGGGCGAAGTCGTCATGCTCAAGGAGCTCTTCGACGACGGCGAACGCGCCCTCGTGATCGGGCACACCGACGAGGAACGCGTCATCAAGCTCGCCGAACCACTGCGCGGAGTCCCGCTCCGCGCCGGCGACTCCCTGATGCTCGAACCCCGCTCCGGCTACGCCTACGAGAAGATCCACAAGGCCGAGGTCGAGGAACTCGTCCTCGAAGAGGTCCCCGACATCTCCTACGAGGAGATCGGCGGCCTCGGCTCGCAGATCGAAATGATCCGCGACGCGGTCGAACTGCCCTACCTGCACGCCGACCTCTTCCGGGAGCACCACCTGCGGCCGCCCAAGGGCGTCCTGCTCTACGGGCCGCCCGGATGCGGCAAGACCCTCATCGCCAAGGCCGTCGCCAACAGCCTGGCCAAGAAGGTCGCCGAGCAGACCGGCAAGGAGGGCAAGAGCTTCTTCCTCAACATCAAGGGCCCGGAGCTCCTCAACAAGTACGTGGGCGAGACCGAGCGGCACATCCGCCTGGTCTTCCAGCGCGCCCGCGAGAAGGCCTCCGCCGGAACCCCGGTCATCGTCTTCTTCGACGAGATGGACTCCATCTTCCGCACCCGCGGATCCGGCGTCTCCTCCGACGTCGAGAACACCATCGTCCCGCAGCTGCTCAGCGAGATCGACGGCGTCGAGGGACTGGAGAACGTCATCGTCATCGGCGCCTCCAACCGCGAGGACATGATCGACCCCGCGATCCTGCGGCCCGGCCGCCTGGACGTCAAGATCAAGATCGAGCGGCCCGACGCCGAGGCCGCCAAGGACATCTTCTCCAAGTACATCCTCACCGGCCTCCCGCTGCACCCCGACGACCTCAAGGAGCACGGCAGCTCCGAGGAGGCCACCGTCGAGGCCATGATCCAGCGGACGGTCGAGCGGATGTACGCCGAGACCGAGGAGAACCGCTTCCTCGAGGTCACCTACGCCAACGGCGACAAGGAAGTCCTGTTCTTCAAGGACTTCAACTCCGGCGCGATGATCCAGAACATCGTCGACCGGGCCAAGAAGATGGCCATCAAGCAGTTCCTCGACACCGGCCAGAAGGGCCTGCGGGTCAACCACCTGCTCGCCGCCTGCGTCGACGAGTTCAGCGAGAACGAGGACCTGCCCAACACCACCAACCCCGACGACTGGGCCCGCATCTCCGGAAAGAAGGGCGAGCGGATCGTCTACATCCGCACCCTCGTCTCCGGCACCAAGGGCGCGGAAGCCGGCCGATCCATCGACACCGTCGCCAACACCGGCCAGTACCTGTAACCCGCACCACACGAACGGCCGAACGGCGGCCGCCCCACCAGCGGGGCGGCCGCCGCACGCCGTCCGCACGCCCTCCGCGGCCCGCCGACACGCCCCGGGAACGACCGGCCCCATGGCTCCACCCTCCCGGCCCCGATAGGCTCGACCATATGAGTGTTCGGCGGGTGATGGGCATCGAGACCGAGTACGGCATCTCCGTACCCGGACAGCCAGGGGCCAACGCGATGGTGACCTCCAGCCAGGTCGTCAACGCCTACCTCGCGGCATCGGCGGCACGGGCCCGCAGGGCCCGATGGGACTTCGAGGAGGAGAACCCCCTCCGCGACGCCCGCGGCTTCGACCTCGCCCGCGAGGTCGCCGACCCCACCCAGCTCACCGACGAGGACCTCGGCCTCGCCAACATCATCCTCACCAACGGCGCCCGGCTCTACGTCGACCACGCCCACCCCGAGTACTCCGCGCCCGAATGCACCAACCCCCGCGACGCCGTCATCTGGGACAAGGCCGGCGAGCGCGTCATGGCCGACGCCGCCGCCCGCGCCGCCATGGTCCCCGGCACCCACCCCATCCAGCTCTACAAGAACAACACCGACAACAAGGGCGCCTCCTACGGCTGCCATGAGAACTACCTCATGCGCCGCGAGACCCCCTTCGCCGACATCGTCCGCCACCTCACCCCCTTCTTCGTCTCCCGCCAGGTCGTCTGCGGCGCTGGCCGCGTCGGCATCGGCGTCGACGGACGCGGCGACGGCTTCCAGATCAGCCAGCGCGCCGACTTCTTCGAGGTCGAGGTCGGTCTCGAGACCACCCTCAAGCGCCCCATCATCAACACCCGCGACGAACCCCACGCCGACCCCGAGAAGTACCGGCGCCTCCACGTCATCATCGGCGACGCCAACATGGCCGAGCTGTCCACCTACCTCAAGCTCGGCACCACCTCCCTCGTCCTCGCCATGATCGAGGACGGCTTCCTCACCGTCGACCTGTCCGTCGACATGCCCGTCGCCGCCCTGCGCGCCGTCTCCCACGACCCGTCCTGCAAGCACCTGCTCACCCTCCGCGACGGCCGCAAGATGACCGCCGTCCAGCTCCAGATGGAGTACCTCGAGCAGTCCCGCAAGTACGTCGAGGACCGCTACGGCGCCGACGTCGACGAGATGACCAAGGACGTCCTGGACCGCTGGGAGTCCGTCCTGCACCGCCTCGGCGACGACCCCATGCAGCTGTCCCGCGAACTCGACTGGGTCGCCAAGCTCGCCCTCCTCGAGGGCTACCGCAGCCGCGACGGGATCGACTGGTCCCACCCGCGCCTCCAGCTCGTCGACCTGCAGTACGCCGACATCCGGCCCGACAAGGGCCTGTACAACCGCCTGGCGTCCCGCGACCGCGTCGAGCACCTCATCACCGAGGCGGAGGTCGAGCACGCCATCGACGACCCGCCCGAGGACACCCGCGCCTACTTCCGCGGCCGGTGCCTGCGGCAGTACGCCGACTCCGTGGCCGCCGCGTCCTGGGACTCGGTCATCTTCGACGTCCCCGGCCGCGAGTCGCTCCAGCGCGTCCCGACCCTGGAGCCGCTGCGCGGCACCAAGCAGCACGTGGGCGCCCTGCTGGACCGCTGCCGCACCGCGGCCGACCTGGTGGCCACGCTGACCGGCCAGAGCTGAGCCGAGCCCCTCCGGGGGCCGGCCCGCGGGCGCCGTCCAGATCTTGGACGGCGCCCTTTGGATAGTGCCACTATCGAGCGACGTCCCGCGCTGACCTGCGGCGACGGGCGATGTCGCGGTTTCGTGACCGCTTTGCCTGTTTCATGGACCGGCGGACGGGCGATAACCGGATCAGGCCCCCCGGCGCCTACCACGACCGGGCGAAACGGACCGCGAGATCCGCTCGCCGACGAAGATCGGAGATAGGCTCGGGGTACCGGCAGAAGCGGAGGTACGGAATGGCCACGAAGGACACCGGCGGTCAGAAGCAGACCACCCGGCGCACGGAAGAGGTCGAGGAGACCGAGGCCACGACCACCGAAGACGTCCAGGAGCGGCAGGAGAAGCTCACCGACGACGTCGATTCCATTCTCGACGAAATTGACGAAGTCCTCGAAGAAAATGCAGAGGAATTTGTCCGTGGCTTTGTCCAAAAAGGCGGCCAGTAATATGATAAATCCGGACATGTCCGAATCGGTCAGAGAATGGACAGTGTCCGCGTAGTCGGAACATCATTAGACGGTGAAGGGCATGGGCGGGACTGGTAAAGTCCCGCCCATGCTCACAAAGAAGTGTCGTGATTGCGGCGAGATCAAGCCGGTCACCGAATTCTGGAAGCGGAAGGCGTCCGCAGACGGCCTTGCGCTCTACTGCAAGACGTGCTTCGGCCTGCGAAATGCCTCGTGTTACCGGGGAAAGCAGGCTGTGCGCGGCAAAGGGGCTCGCGTCTATCGGCGGCGCTCGGTCGTGCCTGAGGGGATGAAGTACTGCCCTCGGTGCGAAACGGTCAAGAACGTCGAAGAGTTCGGGAGTAACAAGTCTCGAAAGTCCGGTCTCTCCGTGTACTGCAAGCCATGCCACAATCGGGTGATCGCCGAGCACAAGCAGGTGAAGTACGGCAGCGAGCGCAACTTCCTGCTCAAGCTCCGCTACGGGGTGACCGAGCACGAGGTCGAGCAGATGATCGCCGAGCAGGGCGGCGTCTGCGTCATCTGCCTCCGGGCGCCGGCGAAGCACGTCGACCACAGCCACCTCACCGGCCTGGTCCGCCGGGTCCTCTGCTTCAAGTGCAACGGCGGGCTCGGCCAGTTCCACGACGACCCCGCCGTGCTCCGCCTGGCGGCGGACTACCTCGAGTTGCGCGGCTCGCATGCACGGCGGATGCGCATCGAGGTGGGCGCTCCGGTCTTCGGAGGTCCGGACCGCGTCAAATGGGACCCGTTCTGGCGGACGCGCGGCAGCACCTCGCAGTCCTCACGGCACTACCACCTGCGCCAGAAGTACGGCATCAACGACGAGGACGCGAAGTGGCTCCTGAAGGTTCAGGTCGGCCTCTGCGCCATCTGCGCCGATCACCCGGCGGAACACGTCGATCACGACCATGACACCGGTGCGGTGCGCGGACTTGCCTGCACCGGCTGCAACAGCGGCATGGGGCAGCTGAGGGACGACCCGGTCGCCCTTCGGCGAGCGGCGGACTACGTGGAGGGGCGGCTCGTGCAGACGGTGCCGACGCCTGACGGCGGGACGCGGCTGTCGCTGACGGTTCCGGATGTCGACCCGGCGACGGTGCCGAAGGGCGGGTGGAAGGAGCTCTGGGAGGAGGACGGCCGGTACCGCAAGGAGACGCTGCCGTTCGACGAGGAGCTCGACATGCCGACGTGGGTCGGGACGGACGAGGACGGCGCCTTCGTGTACTCCTGACCGTTCTCGGAGCGTGGCGGGGACGACACGCGCACACGACCGGCCCGTCGTGTGCGCGTTCCTTGTGTGCGGGTGGTGGGGCTTTCGTGGGGGAAGGTTCGCCGTGGGCTGACGCGGTGGTGGATCACGCGGCATGCGCCGGGTGAGGGTTGAACAGTAGGGTCGTAGTGGTCTGCGCCGGTGGGGCATGTGAGGGCACCGGCGCCTGGTGGAGGGAAGGGAGTCGCGTGGCGTCCCACGATTCGCACACCGGACGTCTGCCGGGGCTGTTCATGAGCCCGGATACGTCTTCGTTCACGGAGTTCCTGGGGGTGTACTCGCCGGAGTTGCTGCCGGGCCGGCGCGCGGTGCCGGCGTCGCGGGCGGGGGATGAGATCCCGCATGGGACGACGATCGTCGCGGTGAGCTTCCCCGGCGGGGTGGTGATGGCGGGGGACCGGCGGGCGACGGCGGGGAACGTGATCGCGCAGCGGGACATCGAGAAGGTGTTCCGGGCGGACGAGTTCTCGGCGATCGCGATCGCGGGGACGGCCGGTATCGGGATCGAGATGGTGCGGCTGTTCCAGGTGGAGCTGGAGCATTACGAGAAGCGCGAGGGCCGGACGCTGTCGGTGGAGGGCAAGGCGAACCGGCTGGCGACGATGGTGCGGCAGAACCTGGCGATGGCGATGCAGGGGCTGGCGGTGGTGCCGCTGTTCGCGGGCTATGACGAGGAGCGGGACGGGGGGCGGATCTTCTCCTACGATCCGGCGGGCGGCCGGTACGAGGAGCGGGACTTCCACTCGATCGGTTCGGGGTCGGTGTTCGCGCGGGGTGCGCTGAAGAAGCTGTACCGGGCGGGGTTGTCGGCGGAGGACGCGGCGCTGGTGTGCGTGCAGGCGCTGTACGACGCGGCCGACGACGATTCGGCGACGGGCGGTCCGGATCTGGCGCGGCGGATCTTCCCGGTGGTGGCGTCGGTGACGTCGGACGGGTACCGCCGGCTGGGTGAGGACGAGGTGGGCGCGTTGGCGCAGGCCGTCGTGGATGGACGTTACGAGTCGCCGGGCGGTCCGACCGCCCCGCTGCGATAGAAGGGAGCCGACCGGTGTCCATGCCGTTCTATGTGTCGCCCGAACAGCAGATGAAGGACAAGGCGGACTATGCGCGTAAGGGGATCGCGCGTGGCCGCAGTGTGGTGGTGCTGCAGTACGACGACGGCATCCTGTTCGTGGCGGACAATCCGTCGCGTGCGCTGCACAAGATCAGTGAGATCTATGACCGGATCGCGTTCGCGGCGGTGGGGAAGTACAACGAGTTCGAGAACCTGCGGCTGGGCGGGGTCCGGTACGCGGACATCAACGGGTACCAGTACGACCGCCGGGACGTGACGGCGCGGGGGCTGGCGAACGTGTACGCGCAGTCGCTGGGGACGATCTTCACGGAGACGAACAAGCCGTACGAGGTGGAGTTGGTCGTTGCGGAGGTGGGCGAGGGCGCGGATACGGACCAGATCTACCGGTTGACGTTCGACGGGTCGGTGGCCGATGAGCACGGCTACGTGGCGATGGGCGGTCAGACGGAGTCGGTGGCGCAGGCGCTGAAGGACGGGTACGAGGAGGGGGCGTCGCTGGAGGCGGCGCTGCGGACGGCGGTGCGGGCGCTGGAGGCGCAGGACTCGGATCGGCGGCTGGAGGCGAAGTCGCTGGAGGTGGCGGTGCTGGACCGCAATCGGGAGCACCGGTTGTTCCGGCGGTTGCCGGCGCGGCGGATCGAGGAGTTGCTGGCGGAGGGTGCCGGCGGTTCGGGTTCGGGTTCGTCGGAGTCCGGGGCGTCGGGTTCGTCGGGGCCGTCGGTGGCGGATGTGGACGATGTGCTGGAGGACGGCGAGAAGGACTGATCCGTTGCCGGGGGCGCCTGGTGAGTGTGGCGCCTGGGTGAGTTTGGCCCGTCGTGGCCGGGTGGTGTGGTGCCGTCCGGCCGCGGCGGGTTTGTTTCATGCGGGAAACGGTGGGCTTTTGAGACTGCCAAGTGGGGGCCGGGCCGCATAGGGTCGTGGTGTGGACAGGCGCATCTTCGGGCTTGAGAACGAGTACGGCGTCACTTGCACCTTCCGGGGGCAGCGGCGGTTGTCACCGGACGAGGTGGCGCGCTATCTGTTCCGCAGGGTGGTGTCCTGGGGGCGGAGCAGCAACGTGTTCCTGCGCAACGGTGCGCGGCTCTATCTGGATGTGGGGAGTCATCCGGAGTACGCCACGCCGGAGTGCGACAGCGTCGTGGACCTGGTGACGCATGACAAGGCGGGGGAGCGGATCCTGGAGGGTCTGCTGGTGGATGCGGAGCGGCGGTTGCGCGAGGAGGGGATCGCCGGCGACATCTACCTGTTCAAGAACAACACGGATTCGGCGGGGAACTCGTACGGGTGCCATGAGAACTATCTCGTGGGGCGTCATGGGGAGTTCGGGCGGCTGGCGGACGTGCTGATCCCGTATCTGGTGACGCGGCAGATCATCTGTGGTGCGGGGAAGGTGCTGCAGACGCCGCGGGGTGCGGTGTACTGCGTGTCGCAGCGGGCGGAGCACATCTGGGAGGGCGTGTCGTCGGCGACGACGCGGTCGCGTCCGATCATCAACACGCGGGACGAGCCGCATGCGGACGCGGAGCGGTTCCGGCGGCTGCACGTGATCGTCGGTGACTCGAACATGAGCGAGGCGACGATGCTGCTGAAGGTCGGGGCGACCGACCTGGTGCTGCGGATGGTGGAGGCGGGGGTGGTGATGCGTGATCTGACGCTGGAGAACCCGATCCGGGCGATCCGGGAGGTCAGTCATGACATGACGGGGCGGCGGAAGGTGCGGTTGGCGAACGGGCGCGAGGCGAGTTCGCTGGAGATCCAGAAGGAGTACTTCGGGAAGGCGCGGGACTTCGTGGATTCGCGGGGCGGGGACGCGACGTCGAAGCGGGTGCTGGATCTGTGGGAGCGGACGCTGCGGGCGGTGGAGACGGGCGATCTGGACCTGGTGTCGCGGGAGATCGACTGGGTGATGAAGTACAAGCTGATCGAGCGGTATCGGCGCAAGTACGATCTGCCGCTGTCGTCGCCGCGGGTGGCTCAGCTGGATCTGACGTATCACGACGTGCATCGTGACCGGGGGTTGTACTACCTGCTGGAGAAGCGGGGTTCGGTGGAGCGGGTGTCGCGGGATCTGGACATCTTCGAGGCGAAGTCGGTGCCGCCGCAGACGACGCGGGCGCGGTTGCGGGGGGAGTTCATCCGGAAGGCGCAGGAGAAGCGGCGCGATTTCACGGTGGACTGGGTGCATCTGAAGTTGAACGACCAGGCGCAGCGGACGGTGCTGTGCAAGGATCCGTTCCGGTCGGTGGACGAGCGGGTGGACAAGCTGATCGCGGGGATGTGACGGGCCGGCCGGGTGCCGTCGCGCGGGGCGGCGGCGCTCGGGGCCGGTGTGGTGGGTGCGACTCGCGTGGTGTGCGCTACCGGCTGGTCACTTGGGTTGTAGGGTGAGCGCGCAGCAGCGCTCATCACCCCTCGAAGGACCCGTATGCGCCGTCGTGTTCTCCGTCGTGTCTTCGTCCTGCCCGCCGTCGCCGTGCTGGCCGTGCCGCTGGTGGCGGGGTGTTCGGGTGGTTCGGATGTGAAGGTGTCGGTGAAGGGCGCGTTCGGGCGTCTGCCGGAGGTGTCGTTCCCGAAGGGCGGTCCGGAGGGGTCGTTCGCGGTGAAGACGCTGAAGGCGGGGAAGGGGACGGCGGCCCGCAAGGGTGATCTTGTGATGGCGGACTATGTGGGGTACCGCTGGAGCAAGTCGGGTCGCAAGCTGGTGGCGAGCAGTTACGCGGACGGGCGTCCGGGGTTCTTTTCGACGTGGCAGCTGGTGCCGGGTCTGGTGAAGGCGTTGGACGGGGCGCGGCCGGGGTCGCGGGTGGTGGCGCGGATTCCGCCGAAGGACGGGTTCGGGGCGTCGGGTGATGCGCGGCATCAGGTGGGGCCGGGCGACACGCTGGTGTACGTGCTGGATGTGCTGGGGGTGTATTCGGGGAAGGCGGGTCCGCACGGGCAGAAGCAGGCGCCGCTGGACGATGCGAAGCTGCCGGGGGTGGCGGACGCGCCGGCGGGGCGGACGCCGGTGGTGACGGTGCCGAAGGTGGCGGCGCCGAAGAAGCTGCAGGTGCGGACGCTGGTGCGGGGTGATGGGCCGGTGCTGCGGAAGGGGCAGCTGCTGGCGACGCAGTATGCGGGTTATTTCTGGCGTGATGGGCGGGTGTTCAGTTCGTCGTGGTCGGCGGGGCATCCGTTCGGTGTGGTGGTCGGTACGGGTCAGGTGATGAAGGGCTGGGATCAGGCGCTGCTGGGTCAGCGGGTGGGGAGCCGGTTGCTGCTGGTGGTGCCGCCGTCGCTGGGGTACGGGTCGAAGGGGTTGGCGCAGTACGGGATCCGGGGGTCGGACACGCTGGTGTTCGTGGTGGATCTGCTGGGCGCCCACTAGGGGGCGTCGCGGGTTCTATGTTCTATCGCCGCTGTTCTTAGAATGGCGGGGTGGAGGACATCGAGGCGGTGGCGCTGCTGCAGGATCCGGTGCGGCGGCGGTTGTACGAGGTCGTGGTGGCGCGGGGCCGCGAGGTGGGGCGGAACGAGGCGGCGGAGGCCGCGGGGGTGGGGCGGACGCTGGCGGCGTTCCATCTGGACAAGCTGGTGGACGCGGGTCTGCTGGAGGCGGGGAGCCGGCGGTTGTCGGGGCGGTCGGGGCCGGGGGCGGGGCGTCCGGCGAAGGTGTACCGGCGGTCGGCGGTGGAGCGCGGGGTGTCGTTGCCGGCGCGTGATTACCGGACGGTGGCGGGGCTGCTGGCGGAGGCGGCGGAGCGTGCGGGGCTGGACCGGGAGGTGCAGGAGGCGGCGCGCCGTGAGGGTGCCGCGTCGGCGGCCGGGGAGCCGTGCGGTGATCTGGGCGCGTTGGCGAAGGTGCTGGAGGCCCGCGGTTATGAGCCGGTCGAGGAGGACGGCGGGGACGGCGGCGGGCCGGTGCTGCGGATGCGCAACTGCCCGTTCCATGCGCTGGCGGAGCGGTTTCCTCCTTTGGTGTGCGGGATGAACCTGGCGTTGCTGGAGGGGCTGGTGGAGGGCTCGGAGGGGGTGCGGGTGCGGATGGATGCGCGGCCGGGGTGGTGTTGCGTGGTGGCCGAGCCTTCTAAAAACAATGAGGATTGACATAGAAGTTGCGGCCGTGGTGGAGTGACGCCATGACCGAACACGAGGACGTCCGCGCCGGATTCCATCTCGCCCAGTTCAACGTCGCCACGCTCCACTACCCGCTGGACGACCCGCGGACCGCGGACTTCGTGGCGCTGCTCGATCCGGTGAACGCGCTCGCCGACGGGGCGCCCGGGTTCGTGTGGCGGCTCGTCGAGGACGGGCAGGCGGACGCGACGCGGATGCGCCCCGCCGGCGACGACGTGATCGTCACCTTCTCGGTGTGGGAGTCGAAGGAGGCGCTGTGGGACTTCGTGTACCGCAGCACGCACCTGGCGGCGATGCGGCGGCGCCGCGAGTGGTTCCAGCGGCACGCGGAGGCGCACCTGGTGATGTGGTGGATCCCGGCCGGGCGCATCCCGACGGTGGAAGAGGGCCTGGAGCGGCTGCGCCTGCTGCGCGAGCAGGGGCCGTCGCCCCGCGCGTTCACGTTCTCCGCGTCCTACACGGTCGAGGAGGCCGCGGCCGCCGGTGCGGTGGTGGAAGGGGCCGAGCCCGCGGCGCTGTGAAGGCGCCGCCGGCCCCGGCCCGCGGCGCCGGTCAGTCGAGGAGGGCGGCGGTGTGGCGGCCCGCGGCGGCGGCGGTGAGGAAGTAGGCGAGGTCCTCGTCGAGGCGGCGGCCCATGGTGGACAGGCGGACGCCCCAGTCCTTCTCGGCGGCCTTGAGCGTGTCGCGGAGACCGTCGACGGGGACCGGGACGAGGGTGTGCCGGTCGCCGAGCGGGGCGGCCTCGGCGGCGACGCGGGCGCCGAACTCGCCGCCGAGCTCGGGGACGGGGACGTCGGCGCGGGCGAGCGCGACGCGGCCGTAGGCGGTGAGGCAGTGGTGGGAGACGCCGATGTGGCGTTCGCGCTTGTCGCCCTCGCTGACCCGCAGGGACGCGACGGGGCGTCCGGCGAGGACGGAGGCGGCGTTGACGGCCTCGCCCGCCGAGACGCCGGAGAACCCCCATTTCGTGCCGGTGCCGAGGTTGCCGGGGCCCTGGGCGAGGACGACGGCGTCGGCGTCCAGCACGAGGCGGGCGGCGAGGAGGCCGGTGTGGACGGTGACGGCCTCCAGGTCGCCGCCGAACGCCTGCCCGGCGGTGACGGTGGCGGCGAGGGCGCCGGCGTCCTTGAGGCGGGCGATGGACATGGAGAACCAGGACGGCAGCGCGCCGCCGTCCTGCATGACGTAGACGATCCGGGCGCCGGGCCGTTCGGCGAGCAGCCCGGCGAGGATCGGCGGCAGCGCCGAGTGCAGGTCGGCGACGACGACGGGCATGCCGTCCAGGGAGTCGGCGTCGCGGAGCGCCTCGTGGTGGGGGGAGTCCTGCTCGTCGGCGCCGAGGACGGTGGCCTGCAGCGGGGTGTAGCGGGCCTTGACGAGGTGGCCGGGTCCGGACGGGTCGGCCGGGAGCCGGTCGGGGACGGCGACGACCATGGCGTAGCCGCCGGTGCCGAGCCCCATCGCCAAGGCCGTAGTGTTGAGCAGGACGGTGTCGCCGGGTTCGGGGCGTCCGACCAGGTCGGGGTAGGCCAGTGCGCGGTGCGCGCCGTCGCCCCCGATCACGACGTCGAGTTCGACCGCCCCCGGCCATTCGCGGCGGATGCCCTCTACTGTGCCTTTGCGCCATCGGATCACACCGGGAAACGGTAGCGTCCTGGGCGAGGAGCGGGGGCGTGATCGGGCCGGTGGCCCGGCCGGGCCGCCGGGGGTCGCCGGGAGCGCAGGGCGGAGCGTCAGGCTTCCGCGGAAGGGTTGGTGGCGAAGTGTCGCGGCGCAAGACCGAGCGCCTGCTGAATCTGGTGGTCTGCCTGCTCGCCACCCGGCGTTATCTGACCGCCGAGCAGATCCGGCGGGCGGTGCCGGGCTACCCGGACTCCGACGAGGCGTTCAAGCGGATGTTCGAGCGCGACAAGGAGGAGTTGCGCGAGCTGGGCGTGCCGCTGGAGGTGGGCAGCGATCAGCAGGGCGGCGGCGGCGAGGAGACCGGCTACCGGATCCCGCCGCAGGCCTACGAGCTGCCCGACATCCACCTGTCGCCGGACGAGGCGGCGGTGCTGGGCCTGGCCGCGCGGGTGTGGCAGCGCGCGAGCATGGCGGAGGCCGCCTCCGGGGCGCTGCTGAAGCTGCGCGCGGCCGGGGTGGAGACGGACGTGGCGACGGCGGTGGGGGTGGAGCCGCGGGTGAACACCGGCGATCCGGCGTTCCCGGCGCTGTGGGAGGCGGTCCGCGACGGCCGTCCGGTGGCGTTCGACTACCAGGGGATCGGGCGGACGTCGGTGGCGCGGCGGCATCTGGAGCCGTGGGGCGTGGTGTCGCGGCGGGGCCGCTGGTACGCGGTGGGGTTCGACCGCGACCGCGAGGAGGAGCGGGTGTTCCGGCTGAGCCGCATCGTCGGCGAGGTGGTGCCGGACGGCCCGGACGGGTCGGTGACTGTCCCGGACGGCGTGGACGTGCGGAAGATCGCGTTCGACTGGGGCGACCCGGTGACCGAGCCGCGGCCGGCGACGGTGCGGCTGCGGGCCGGCGCGGCGCAGGGGCCGCGGCGGTGGGCGCGGGACGTGCGGCCCGTGACCGGTGAGGGCGCGGACGGGCAGTGGGACGAGGCCGTCCTGACGTTCCGCGACGTGGACCGGTTCGCGCCGTACCTGGCGCGGTTCGCCGATGACGTGGTGGTGCTGGATCCGCCGGACCTGCGCGAGGCGGTCATCCAGCAGTTGAAGTCGGTGCTGGGGTGAGCGGGGCGATGGGCGACACGAGGACCGGGAAGACGGGCCGGCCGGCCGCGAAGGCGGGCGGCCCGAAGGGCAAGGCGGCCGCGACGACGTCGACGGACCGGCTGGCGCGGCTGCTGGCGCTGGTGCCGTACGTGGTGAACCGCGACTCGGTGCTGCTCGGCGAGGCGGCGGCCGCGTTCGGGGTGACCGAGAAGCAGCTGATCGACGACCTGAACCTGCTGTGGTGCGTGGAGCTGCGCGCGCCGGACCCGTACTGCCCGATCGACCTGTCCTACGAGGGCGGGGAGATCACGGTGGCGGAGGCGGAGTCGATCGCGCGGCCGCTGCGGCTGAAGGTGGACGAGGCGTCGGCGCTGCTGGTGGCGCTGCGGATGCTGGCGGGCATCCCGGACCTGCACGACCGGGACGCGCTGTCGCGGGTGATCGCGAAGCTGGAGTCGGCGGCGGGCGCCGCGGCGGCGGTGTCGAGCAAGGTGGCGGTGGAGGTCGACGCGCGCGGCGGGTCGGCCGACTCGGCGCGCACGGGCCTCGGGACGCTGCGGGACGCGATCGCGGCGGGCCGCCGCGTCCACCTGCGGTACTACGTGCCGGCGCGGGACGAGAACACCGAGCGGGACGTGGACCCGATGCGGCTGCTGGTGGTGGAGGGCAACACCTATCTGGAGGGGTGGTGCCGCCGCGCGGAGGCGGTCCGGCTGTTCAAGCTGGACCGGATCTCGGACCTGGCGGTGCTGGACGTGCCGGCGGAGGTGCCCGACGAGGCCGAGCCGATCGACGTGGACGCCGGGCTGTTCCGGCCGTCGCCGCAGGACGTGGCGGTGACGCTGGAGCTGACCGCGCGGGGCCGCTGGGTCGCCGACTACTACCCGTGCGAGAGCGTGGAGGAGCTGGGGGAGGGGCGGCTGCGGGCGGTGCTGCGCACGCCCGACACCCGGTGGGTGCGGGGGCTGGCGCTGCGGCTGGGCGACCAGGGCCGGGTGGTCGCGCCGGAGTCGCTGGCCGAGGGCGTCCGCGACGACGCGTCCCGCGCGCTGGCGCTGTACGGGATGGCGTGATCCGCGGGCCGGTGGCGGCGGTGGGCGCGTCCGGCGCGGTGCCGGTGGGGCATCCGGCCGGGGGATCGGCTACCGTGGCGGGCGTGGCGTGGGTTGGGGTGTCGGTGTCGCTGGGCTTCGTCGGCCTGGCCGTGCTCGCCTGGTGCGCGTTCCGCGTCTACCTGGGCGTGCGGCGGTTCGGCCGTGAACTGGAGCGCACCAGGCGGCGGCTGGCGCCCAAACAGTCGGCGTTGCGCGATGAACTGTCCGAACTCCAGGACGCTCGAGTGCCACAAGCGCCCGGGGACGGCGTACGATCGTCCTGAGGACCCCTGCTGAAGAGGATTGTCATGGCTGGACTGGGTACGCCCGAGATTCTGATCATCCTGGTGGTCGTGCTGCTGCTGTTCGGATCGGCGAAGCTGCCGCAGCTCGCGCGGTCGCTGGGCAAGTCGGCGCGCATCCTGAAGGCCGAGACCAAGGGCCTGCACGACGACGACTCCGGTGAGGGCAAGGAGGCCAAGGCGGCCGCAGCGGCGCCGCCGGCCGACCCCGCCGCCGACGGCGCGCGCGACAAGGCGGCGCGGCTGCGCGAGGAGGCGGCGCGGCTGGAGCGCGAGGCGGCCGCCGCCGAGGGCGGGCAGCGCAGCCGGGGCGCGCTGGCGTCCGGTGAGCCGATCGAGGGTGTGCCGGTGTCGGACCCGGGCCGGATGCGCCAGGGCTGACGGCCGCCCGAGCCGCCCGACAGGCCGCACACCCCCAGCCGACCCGAGCCCTGAAAGCCCGCTATGAAGCCCAGGCAGAACCCCGCGCCCGACGGCCGCATGCCGCTCATGGACCATCTGCGCGAGCTGCGGAACCGGTTGATCAAGGCGATCCTGGGGCTGGTCGCGGGCGCGCTCGTCGGCTGGCTGTGCTTCGGCCCGATCTGGGACTTCCTGAAGCAGCCGTACACGCGGATCCCGAAGGAGCACTGCCTGGCCGGCAAGTGCGACCTGGTCGTGCACGGGATCTTCGACGGGTTCTTCATCCACCTGAAGGTCGCGCTGATCGTCGGCGCGGTGCTGTCCTCGCCGATCTGGCTGTACCAGATCTGGGCGTTCGTGGCGCCGGGGCTGTACCGGCGCGAGCGCCGCTGGACGTACACGTTCATGGCGGCGGCGGTCCCGCTGTTCTGCGCGGGCGCGGCGCTGGCGTACCTGACGATGGACAAGGGCCTGAAGATCTTCATCGGGCTCGCGCCGGGCGACACCACCGTGCTGGTCGGCGTGCAGGACTACCTGGGCTACGCCCAGGCGATGCTGCTGATCTTCGGGTTGACGTTCGAGCTGCCGCTGTTCGTGGTGATGCTGAACCTGGTCGGGGTGCTCACCCACGAGCGGATCCGCAAGTCGCGGCGGCTGCTGGTGTTCGGGGTGTTCGTGTTCGCGGCGGTCGCCACGCCCAGCCAGGACCCGTTCACGATGCTGGCGCTGGCGCTGCCGACGGTGGTGCTGTTCGAGTTCGCCGAGGTGCTGGCGTTCTTCCACGACCGCCGCAAGGTGCGCCGCCCCGACCCCGACGCGGGCCTGTCCGACGACGAGGCGTCCCCGCTGGACCTGGAGGCGATCGACGCCGAGCTCGAGGGCGGCGGCCGCGCCCGCTGAGGGTTCCGCGGGGCGTCCCCGCAGCCGGGGCGGGGGATGTGGCGGGGACGCGCGGGAAAACCGGTCCCGAATTGGGAAACGGGCCGGTCGAAACCGTAGGCTCGAAGGCATGACCTCCCCCGACACCGCGCCGGCCGCGCAGAGCCCGGCCCAGCGGTACGCGGCCTACCGTTCGCGCACCGCAGGGAACGGCCCGGCCCTGCTGGACTTCCGCACCCTGTACGACTTCGAGCTGGACGCGTTCCAGATCGACGCGTGCCAGGCGCTGGAGGACGGCAGCGGCGTGCTGGTCGCGGCGCCCACCGGCTCCGGCAAGACGGTCGTGGGGGAGTTCGCGGTCCACCTGGCGCTGACCGGCGGCACCAAGTGCTTCTACACCACGCCGATCAAGGCGCTGTCGAACCAGAAGTACGCCGACCTCGTCCGCCGGTACGGCCCCGACAAGGTCGGGCTGCTGACGGGCGACAACAGCGTCAACGGCGAGGCGCCGATCGTGGTGATGACCACCGAGGTGCTGCGCAACATGCTGTACGCGCAGTCGCCGACCCTCGCCGGGCTGGCGTTCGTGGTGATGGACGAGGTGCACTACCTCGCCGACCGGTTCCGCGGCGCGGTATGGGAAGAGGTGATCATCCACGTTCCGGAGTCGGTGCGGATCGTGGCGCTGTCCGCGACGGTGTCCAACGCCGAGGAGTTCGGCGAGTGGCTGCACGAGGTCCGCGGCGACACCGCGGTGATCGTGGACGAGCACCGGCCCGTCCCGCTGTTCCAGCACATGCTGGTGGGGGCGCGGCTGTACGACCTGTTCGTCGACACCGGCAAGGGCAAGGACCGGCAGGCCCGCCTGAACCCGCAGCTGACGCGGATGGCGGTGGAGGAGGTCCGCCGCGCCAAGGTCAACCAGGGGCGCCGCACCGGCCGCCGGCGGGCGCCGCGCCCGCAGCGGTTCCGGCCGCCGGCCCGTCCCGACGTGATCGAGCGGCTGGAGCGGGCCGGGCTGCTGCCGGCGATCACGTTCATCTTCAGCCGCGCCGGGTGCGACGCGGCGGTCCTGCAGTGCCTGCACGCGGGGATCCGGCTGACCTCCAAGGAGGAGGCGGAGGAGATCCGCGCGCACGCGGAGCTGCGCACCTCCGACATCTCGCCCGAGGACCTGCGGATCCTCGGCTACACCGACTTCGTGGAGGCCCTGCAGCGCGGCGTGGCCGCGCACCACGCGGGGATGCTGCCGACGTTCAAGGAGATCGTCGAGGAGCTGTTCACCCGCGGGCTGATCAAGGCGGTGTTCGCCACCGAGACCCTCGCGCTCGGCATCAACATGCCGGCCCGCACCGTGGTGATCGAGAAGCTCGACAAGTGGAACGGCGAGGCGCACGTCGACCTGACGCCGGGGGAGTACACGCAGCTGACGGGCCGGGCGGGGCGCCGCGGCATCGACGTGGAGGGCCACGCGGTGGTGGTGTGGGGGCCGAGCGTGGAGCCGGCGTCGGTCGCGGGGCTCGCCGGCACCCGCACCTACCCGCTGAACTCCAGCTTCCGGCCGTCGTACAACATGGCGGTGAACCTCGTCGGCGCCGTCGGGATCGAGCGCGCCCGGACGCTGCTGGAGGAGTCGTTCGCGCAGTTCCAGGCCGACCGGGCGGTGGTGGGGCTGGCGCGGCAGGTCCGCAAGAACGAGGAGGCCCTGGAGGGGTACGCCAAGGCCGCCGAATGCCATCTCGGCGACTTCATGGAGTACGCGGCGATGCGGCGGCGGCTGTCGGACCGGGAGGCGGAGCTGTCGCGGGAGCGGTCGTCGTCGCGGCGCGCCGAGGCGGCGAAGTCGCTGGAGCATCTGCGGCCGGGTGATGTGATCCTGGTGCCGTCGGGGCGCCGGTCCGGGCTCGCCGTCGTCCTCGACCCCGGGGTGGGGCGCCGCTCGGACGGGCCGGCGCCGCTGGTGCTGACGGTGAACCGGTCGGTGCAGCGGCTGTCGATCCAGGACTTCCCGCGCGCGGTGGAGCCCGTCGACCGGATCCGCATCCCCAAGTCGTTCAGCCCCCGCAACCCGCAGGACCGCCGCGACCTGGCGTCCACGCTGCGCAACAAGGTGCCCGACGACGTCCGGGAGCGGCGCCGCGGCCGCGGCGACTCCGCCGCCGACGACGCCGAGATCGCGCGGCTGCGGGCCGAGCTGCGCGCCCACCCGGTGCACGGCTGCGACAAGCGCGAGGACCACGCCCGCTGGGCCGAGCGGTACCACCGGCTGGACCGCGAGACCGAGCAGCTGCGGCGCCGCGTCGAGGGCCGCTCCCAGGTGATCGCCCGCACCTTCGACCGGGTGTGCGCCGTCCTGCAGCAGCTCGGCTACCTCGACGGCGACGACGTCACCGCCGAGGGCCGCCGCCTCGGCCGCATCTACAACGAGCTGGACCTGCTGACCGCGGAGAGCCTGCGCGCCGGGCTGTGGGAGAAGCTCGACCACGCCGAGCTGGCCGCGTGCGTGTCCGCGCTGGTGTACGAGTCGCGGCAGCCCGACGACGCGACCCCGCCGCGCACCCCGACCGGCCCGTCCCAGGACGCGCTGGCCGCGATGGTTCGGCTGTGGGGCGAGCTGGAGGCCGTCGAGCGCGACAACCGGGTGTCGTTCCTGCGCGAGCCCGACCTGGGGTTCGCGTGGACGGCGTACCGGTGGGCCAAGGGCGACGACCTCGACGAGGTGCTGCTGGAGAGCGACCGGACCGCCGGCGACTTCGTCCGCGCCGTCAAGCAGCTGCTGGACCTGCTCGGCCAGATCGTCGACGCCGCGCCGGAGAACAGCCACCTGCGCAAGACGGCCCGCCGCGCCATGGACGCGATGCGCCGCGGCGTCGTCGCCTACACCTCCGTGGGCTGATCAGGCGCGTGGGCTGATCAGGCGTCCTGCTCGGCGGGCAGGGCGAGGTCGGCGGCGACGGCGGAGGCGAACGCGCCGCGGGCGGCGACCGCCACCCACAGGACGGGGGCGACCGCGGCGAGCACGACCCAGCCGAGGCCGTCGACCAGCGCCGACGTCAGCACCGCGACGACGGCGGTGCCGCCGCCGATGAACGCCGCGACGAGCCCGGCGCGCAGCGGGCCCGGGCCGTCGGCGCCGGCGTCGGTCAGCCCGAACTGGTGCAGCACGCACATGACCAGGCCCAGCGAGCCGAGCGCGAGCGCGCCCGTGGCGTACAGGGCGGCGGCGAGGCCCGAGGTGAGGAAGCCGCCGGCGTGCGCGGCGATCGGGCCGAGGTCGCCGACGTTCAGGAACGGCGGGAACGCCCGGTGGTCGGCGCGGTCGGTGGACAGGAACCGCTTCCAGCCGCCGCCGTCCGGGCCGTGCACGACCGCCAGGCACAGCAGCAGGCACGCCAGGATCACCTGGCAGGTCGCCCAGCGGATCCGCCCGGCGACCAGGAGTCCGCGCGTGACCAGGAACCCGGCAGCGGTCAGCGCGACCTCCCCGGCCGCCAGGGCGGTGAGGAAGCCGTGCGAGACGTGGCCGCGGTACTGCAGCGTCGCCCACTGCGGATACGCGGCGGCGACGAACACGCTCGTCGGGACGAACACCAGGACGCTGTAGGCCATCGCGAGGGCGAAGTGGCGGCCCCCGGTGGCGCCCGCGACGCGCGGCGCCCGGCCCGGCACCGCCTCGGCGGCCCGCCCCGCACGGGTCTCCGGCTCGTCGCAGGTGCCGGCCGCGTCCGCGCGGGCGCCGCGCAGCTGGTGGGCGGCGGCCAGCGCGATGCCCGCCCCGGCCGCGTACGACCACGGCAGGTCGGCGTAGACGCCCAGCATTCGGCGGCCTCCGGGCGGTCAGGGGCGGGCCTGCCGGCGGCGGGCGCGGCGGCTGGCGAGGGTCCGGTCGACGCGGTACCCGGCGAGCCGGACCAGCAGCGGGCGCGGCGGGCGGCGCAGGAACGCCGGGGTGAGGTGGTGCAGGTCGGTGGCGGTGCGCAGGACGATGTCGGCGGCGCGCCGCCGGTTGCGGGTCCAGGGCAGCCCGTACTGCGCGCGCAGCGGTTCCGGCAGCAGCGCGGTCGTGACCAGGCGGAACACCATGAGCGCCGGGGCGAGCGCGCGCAGCTTGCGCGGGTACAGCACGGCGGCGGCGACCTCTCGGGCGGTGTCGGTGACCTCCAGCGACGCCACCGTCTCGGCCATGTAGGCGCGGAACGCCGCCAGGTCGGGCGGCTGGGCGTCCAGCGGGCAGCCGAGGACCTCCGCGACGATCCGCGCCTGCCGGTAGTACTCCTCCGCCAGGTCCGGCTCGTCCTCGCCGGGCCGCATCACGTGCTCGTAGATGTACAGGGCCGAGTCGACGAGGGTGGCGTTCACCCACAGCTGCAGGTCCGGGTCGTTGCCGGAGTAGCCCTCGCCGCGGACGGCGGTGTGGACGCCGCGGACCTTCGCGGCGATCCGCGCGACCTGGTCCGGCGTCCCGAACGTGGTGACGAGCAGGAAGTCCAGGGTGCCGAACAGGCGGGCGAGCGGCCGGTCGGCGAAGTCGCTGTGCTCGGCGACGCCGCGGGCGACCCCCGGGTGCGCCAGCTGCATCAGCAGGGCGCGGCCGGCGCCGAGGCCGATCAGCGGCTCGGCGGCGAGGGCGCGCAGCACCTCCCGGTCGGCGAGGCGCTCGGCGAGCCGTTCGCCCGTCGGCACGGACGCCTGCATGGACGCCGGCTGCGCGGCCGGCGCGGGGACGGGCGGGGTGCGCGGGGTGGTCACGGGGCCTCCCGGTGGTCGGCGGCCTGGTCCTGCCGCCATCCTCCCGCAATTATTGGCAGGGCGTCAATAAAGCCGGGCGGCCGGTGAGCGGTGGCGGCGGTCCCGCCGAATCGTCGTCATACATCCCGCCAACGCACGAAAAACGTGCACCGAGGCGGGCGGGCGATGGCACAATCGAGGCTTCTGTCAACCCCCGAGGGCAGTGGGACCGCCGGTGCGGCGCCGTGACGGCGGCCACCGGGCCGCCCACGCGCTCCGCGAGAAAGGTCCAGCCCCGTGGCCATCCGCGACAAGATGCGCGCCAACGCGGCCGACGTCCTGCAGCCGGGCGAGAGCGTCCAGGCCGTGTTCGGAGCCCAGACGACCAGCCAGTACTTCGCCCTGCTGTCCTACTGGATCATCCTGTTCACCAACGCCTACCGGGTCGTGGTGGTCACCGACCGGCGCATCCTGGTCTGCCGGTCCGGGCGGCTGCGCATGACCCCGGTCAACGAGGTGCTGCGCGAGCTGCCCCGGCACACCCGGATCGGCCCGCCGTCCGGCCTGTGGTGGCGCTGCGACTCGCTCGGCGAGCGCCTCTACGTGCACAAGCGCTTCCACAAGGACGTCAACGCCGCCGACGGCGTCGCCGTCTGACCCGTCCTCCGGACCGGCGTCCCGCCGGGGCCGCCACCGGGGTGCGCGTCCTCCCGCCGGAGCCCTCCCCGCACGCCCGCGGGGAGGGCTCCGGCGTTGCCGGCGGACGCGGTCAGGGCGCCGCCGCCAGGACCGCGTCCGCGACCTGCCGGGGATGCGACACCAGCGACAGGTGGCGGGCACCGGGGACGATCGCGGGCGGCGGCGCGCCGATCCGCCGCGCCGTCTCATAAGGGGCCCCGCGGGAGAACACGTCGTCCTCGGCCCCGAAGACCACCGCCTTGGGCGTCCGGATCCGCGCCAGCTCCGCCACCCGCGCCGCCGGCAGCCCCACGACCGCCTGCATCCGCCACACCGCGTCCTCCGCCCCCGGCAGCTGGAACGGCCGCCGCCACTGCCGCACCCCCGCCTCGTCCAGCCGGGGGCACGACGGCCCGCACTGCGCCCCGTAGATCTTCCGGATCGCCCAGTCCGACCGGACGACCAGCCGGGTCAGCGTCGTCCGGTACGGGTCGCGCAGCAGGAACCGCAGCTCGTCGGCGCCCTCGCCGGCGCCGGTGTCGAGGGCGTCGCCGTCCAGGAACACCAGCCCGGCCGCCCGCCCCGGCGCCTTCAGCGCCGCCGCCGCGATCACCCCCGCGCCGCTGGAATGCCCGACCAGCGCCGCCCGGTCCAGGCCCATCGCGTCCAGGAACCCCAGCAGCTGCGCGGCCTGGTGCGCGGTGTCGAACGGCCCGCGCCGCTCGCTGTAGCCCCACCCGGTCAGGTCCAGCGCGTACACGCGGTGCCGGGCCGCCAGCAGCGGCGCGACCCGCGACCACGTGTCGGCGGACTCGAAGGCGCCGTGCACCAGCACCACCGCGGTCCCGCTCGCACCCCACGCGCGGTACCGGGTCCGGACCCCGTCCGCCTCGGCGAAGCGGGCCCCGGCCGGCGGCCCCGCCCGCCCGGCCGTCGCCGCGTTGTAGGCGAAGGAGAACACCGTGACGGCCACCAGCAGCAGCACCACGGCGACCAGCAGCCGCCGGCCCCAGCGCAGCAGCCGTGAACGCCGCCGGGGACCGCCGGGCTCCAGCGCCCGCGCGGCGGTCGCGGCCGACGACGATGCGGACGGTTCGGGCACAGCGGTCATCGCACTCCTTCGGGGGATACGATCATCCTCCCCGGAACGCGCGCGCTCAGGCGTCCCGCGCCGGGCGCAATCCCGACTGCTCCCCGCGCCGTACGCCGGACCGCTCCGCGCCCGCCGATCCCCTACCGGAGGTGGAGGCGCATCGGCTCACGGGAGGATCCGCGCGGACCGCGCGGCGCGCTAGTGTGATGCCGATCACTGGAACCGACCCCCGGGACGCGCGCATGATCGAGGCGGAGAACCTCACCAAGCGCTACGGCGACAAGACCGCCGTGGACGACCTGTCCTTCACCGTCGTCCCCGGACGGGTGACGGGCTTCCTCGGCCCGAACGGCGCCGGGAAGTCGACCACCATGCGGCTGCTGCTCGGCCTGGACCGCCCCACCCGCGGCGACGCGCGCATCGCCGGACGGCACTACCGCGACCTGCCCGCGCCCATGCGCGTGGTCGGCGCCCTGCTCGAGGCCCGCGCCGTGCACACCGGCCGCAGCGCCTACAACCACCTGCTGTGCCTGGCCCAGACCCAGGGCATCGGCCGCCGCCGCGTCGACGAGGTCGCCGACCTCGTCGGCCTCACCGAGGTCGCCCGCAAGCGCGCCGGCGGATTCTCCCTCGGCATGGGGCAGCGGCTCGGCATCGCCGCCGCGCTGCTCGGCGACCCGTCCGTGCTGATCCTGGACGAGCCGGTCAACGGCCTGGACCCCGAGGGCATCGTCTGGATCCGCACCCTCATGCAGCGGCTCGCCGGGCAGGGCCGCACCGTGTTCGTCTCCAGCCACCTGATGAACGAGATGGCCGTCACCGCCGACCACCTCATCGTCATCGGCCGCGGCCGGCTCATCGCCGACTGCTCCACCGAGGAGTTCATCGAGCGCAGCACCGAGAAGATGGTGATCGTCCGCAGCCCGGACGCCGCCCGCCTCGCCGACGTGCTCGCCGCCGAGGGCGCCAAGACCACCCCGGACGGCGGCACCGGCCTCACCGTCACCCACATGGAGGCGCCGCGCGTCGGCGAGCTCGCCGCCGCCGAGCGCATCGTCCTGCACGAGCTGACCCCGCGGCGCGGCTCCCTCGAAGCGGCGTTCATGGAGCTGACCCGCGACAGCGTCGAGTACGGCGCCGTCGCCGACCCGGCCGCGTCCGCCGCGTCCGCGCCGCCCGTCATGCCGCCCGCCGCCCCGGACTCCCCGGACGCCGCGCCCGCCGAGAAGGGGGAGACCCGATGACCGCCACCGCCAAGCCCGCCGCCGCGCCGGCGGGCGACCCGGCCGGTTTCGCGCGGCCCGGCTTCGGCCGGCTGCTGGTAGCCGAATGGACCAAGATCCGCTCGGTCCGCTCCACGCTGTGGTCGCTCATCCTGCTGGTCGTGCTCGACCTCGGCTTCACCGCGCTGTTCATGGGCCTCACCGTCGGCCAGTGGGACAAGACCGACGCCGGCGACCGCGCGCAGCTCGCCGCCGACCCCGTCTCCGCGATCCTCGGCAGCGGCTTCTTCCTCAGCCAGCTGACCATCTGCGTCCTCGGCGTGCTGGTGATCGCCTCCGAGTACTCCACCGGCATGATCCGCGCCAGCCTGCTCGCCGTGCCGCGCCGGCTGCCGATGCTGTGGGCCAAGGCCGTCGTGTTCGGGCTGCTGGTCCTCGTCCTCGGCGTCGTGGTGTCGTTCGTGTCGTTCTTCATCGGCGCCGCGATCCTGCACGGCAAGGCCGACGTCTCGCTCGGCGACCCCGGCGTGCTGCGCGCCGTCCTCGGCGGCGGCCTCTACCTGGCCATGCTCGGGCTGTTCGCGCTCGCGATCGGCGCGATCGTCCGGCACCCGGCCGGCGGCATCACCGGCGTCATCGGCTTCGTGCTGGTGCTCGCGCCGCTCGCCGCGCTGCTGCCCGGCAGCCTCGGCGACCACGTGCACGCCTACCTGCCCTCCGAGGCCGGCCAGCTGATCGCCAAGGCGCACCAGGGCAAGGACGACCTGCTCACCCCCTGGCAGGGGTACGGGGTGTTCGCCGCCTGGACCGCCGCGCTGATGGCCGCCGCCGCGGTCCTGCTCAAGCGCCGCGACGCCTGACGCCCACCGGAGGGCCCGGCGCGCGGAACCGCCGCCCGCTGAGCCCTCCCGGGGGCGGTCAGCCGCCGGAGCCGAGGACCGTGCGGAACCACACGACCTTGCCGCCGGCGGTGGGATGCCAGCCGCGCGCCACCGACAGCGCCTGCACCAGCAGCAGCCCGTAGCCGTGCTCGTCGCACTCGCCGGGGGAGCGGCGCCGGGGCGGCCGCGGGTCGGCGTCCGACACCTCGCAGCGCAGCGTCCCGGCCGCGGTGTCGGCCTCCAGCCGCAGGTGCACGGGCGGGCGGCCGTGGGTGAGGGCGTTGGCGACCAGCTCGTCGGCCAGCAGCAGCACCACGTCCGCGCCGGCCGCATGGCCCCATTCGCGCAGCACCTCGCGGATCCGGACGCGGACCGCGGCGACCTGCGCGGGATCGTCGGGGACCGGCCACCCCGTGGTGGTGCGCACGGTCTCACCTCTGGACGGCGGTGGGACGGGGGGCGGGCGCCGCCTGCGTGTGCGGCGACCCGGCGGGCCCGGCGCCGCCGCGCGGGGACGGGGCCGTGATCCCGTACCGACACGGTAACGCCGTCCCGCCGGATCGGCCAGAAAGTTCCGGAACCCGCACCGCGGGGTCAGGTGTTCACCGCCCGCCGTTCCGCGCCGGGTCAGGCGTACAGGCCGTCGAGCCAGCTCTGCCACGCCTTCCGCGTCGCGTCCTCGTCGCCTGCCGCGCCGGGCGCGAAGCGATGCAGCGCGATCCCGACCGGTGCGCCCCAGGCGTCGCGGCCGAAGAACCGGTACATCGCGTCCTCGGTGCGCAGGCCGAGGAAGTCGTCGTTGCGGAAGTCGACGACCGCGCCGGTCACGCCGACGCCGGGCAGGTCCACCCGCACCCGGTCGCCCTCGGCCGCGCCGTCCGCCGCGGACGCACCCAGCCCGAACGCCGGGCCCACCGCCGCGAACGACCCCTTCGCCGCGGACGCCTCCGGGCCCTGCACGTCGGTGTGCACCGCGGGCCGCCCCGCGAAGTGCATGAGGTACTGCCGCAGCGTGTGCAGGTAGAAGTCGGTGTGCTTGTTCGCGCCGTCGTACTGGTCGTCCCAGTTCTCCACGAAGATCCCGCTGTGCACGTAGCGGACCCATGACCGGCCGCCCTCGCGGGGCTCGATCAGGTGGTCGAGCTGGTTGAGCACCTGCCCGACCTCCTTCAGCTCCTCCGGGGACTCCGACCGGGCGACCAGCCGGTGCGGCGGGTCCCAGGCGGTCACCGTGGCGCCGAACGCGGCCGCGCCGCCCTCGCGCGGCTCGTACTCGGTCGGCCACAGCCAACCGGCGGTGTTCACCGTGATCGCGTCCCACACCCGCTCGGGCGGCGCGTCCACCTCGAACTCGCGGACGATCTCGAATTCCTTCGCCATGACGTGCTCCTCGCCTTCCACTCAGCGTTCCGTTCCATGTGCCGTGCCGCCGCGCGGCGGCCGATGATCCTCAGGACCCGGGCGGGCCGTCCGGGCCCTGCTCGACGCCCGGCCGTTCGGCGGGTTCCGCCTTGAGCGACGGGTGCAGGGCGATGACGACGCGGTGCCCGCGGCCGCCCTCCGCCGAGGCGTCGTGGTACTTGCGCACCAGCGCGCCGACACCGGCGGTCAACTCCTCGACGAACGCCGCCCGGTCGGCGGCCGAGGCGAACCGCACCTCCCCGTCCAACGCGTAGGTCGCGAGCCGCCGGTTCGCCCGCTCGGCGCCGGTGATGAGCGCCCCCACGTCGCGGACCAGCCGCGCCGCCAGCGCCAGCAGCCAGCGCGCCGACAGGGCGTCGCGGTGGCGGTCCGGGTCGGGCTGCAACCCGGGCAGCGCCAGCGGCGAGATGACGTAGGACGCCGCCGTCGCCCGCATCAGCCGCTCGGTCATGTTGCCCTTGCGGCGCTCCTCGACCAGCTCGACGAGCCCGTGCCGCTCCAGCGCCCGCAGATGGTAGTTCACCTTCTGCCGCGGCAGCCCGACCCGCGCCGCCAAGGCCGCCGCCGACAGCGGCTCGGCCAGCTCGGCCAGCAGCCGCGCCCGCATCGGGTCCAGCGACGCGGCCGCCGCCGCGGATTCCTCGATCACCGTCACGTCCAGCATGCGTCCATCATGGCCACCGACAAATCAAATTGTCAAGGAAAGTGTTGTTGTCGGTACGCGGGTTAGCCTGAGCCGATGAACCTCATCCCGGCTCCCCGCGGCATCGAGCGGACGGGCGGCTCCGGCCCCTGGACCGGCGAGGTCCGCGCCCGCACCGACCCGTTCCTGCCCCCGGAGGGCTACCGGCTCGCCATCGGCCCGGACGGGGCGGACATCACCGGCGGCGCCGAGGCGGGCGTGTCCTGGGCGCGCCAGATGGCGGATCGAGATCGGACGCCACCCCCGGCTCACCGAGGTCGGCGCGTGGCGGCGCAGGACCCGGCTCGGCTGGGGTGAGCCCGCCCGCTGGGACGAGCGCCCGCACGGCGGCTTCTACACCCGCGACGACCTGCGCGAGATCGTCGCCTACGCCGCCGCCCGCCACATCAGCGTCGTCCCGGAGATCGACGTGCCCGGCCACTCGCAGGCCGCCATCGCCGCCTACCCCGACCTCGGCAACACCCACGTGATCGACACGAGCGCGCTGGAGGTCCGGACCGCCTGGGGGATCTGCCCCAAGGTGCTCGCCCCCTCGGCTGGGACGAGATCCTCGAGGGCGGCCTCGCCGAGGGCGCGGCGGTGACGTCCTGGCGCGGGTACGCCGCCGGGATCGCCGCCGCGGAGGCGGGCCACGACGTCGTCATGTGCCCCCGCCAGCACGTCTACCTGGACCACCGGCAGGCGCCCGGCGACGACGAGCCGGTCCCGCTCGTCCGCGCCCCTGGCAGCGGCGGCCCGGGATCCGCGGCCGGGTCAAGCACGGCCCGCCGCCCCAGGAGTGATCAAGAGCCCGGGTCGGCGGCGCGTTCGTGGGTACTCAGCCCCCACGTACGGCGGCGCTCGGAAAGGAGACACGGTGGCAGGCACGGGGGCACGGGACTCGCTGCCGAAGGCGCTGCGCGACTACGCGCTGATCGCGGACGGGGAGCGCGGCGTCCTGGTCGGGCCGCACGGCGAGTTCGCCTGGATGTGCTTCCCCGCCTGGGACTCGCCCGCCGCGTTCTGCGGCCTGCTCGGCGGCCCCGGCGACTACGTCGTCCAACCCGACGCCGGACGCTGGGTGTGGGGCGGCTACTACGAGGACCGCGGGCTCATCTGGCACAGCCGGTGGGTGACCGGCGACGGCGGCATGGTCGAGTGCCGCGAGGCCCTCGCCCGGCCCGCCGGCCGCGACCGCGCCGTCGTGCTGCGCCGCTGCCGGGCCGTGCGCGGCAAGGCCCGGATGCGCGTCCTGCTGGACGTGCGCGCCGGCGAGCGCGCCGAGCGGATGCGGGACCTGCACCACCACGGCGCCGAGTGGACGGCCCGCAGCGGCACCGCGCGGATCCGCTGGCGCGGCGGCGACGAGGCGGTGGTGCGGGAGAACGCCGACGGCGGCCCCGTCCTCGCCCTCACCTTCGACCTCGCCGAGGGCGAGACCCGCGACCTGGTGCTGGAGATCGCCGACGGCGCCGCCGCGGGCACCGCCGACAGCCCCCTGGACGCCGGCGCGCTCTGGGACGCCACCGAGCGCGGCTGGCGCGAGGCGGTGCCGTCCTGCACCGACACGATCGCGCCGCGCGACGCCCGGCTGGCCTACTCGGTGCTGACCGGTCTCACCAGCGCCGGCGGCGGCATGGTCGCGGCCGCCACCACCGCCCTGCCCGAACGCTCCGACGAGGGCCGCAACTACGACTACCGGTACGCCTGGATCCGCGACCAGTGCTTCGCCGGACGCGCCGTCGCCGTGCACGGCGGGCCGCCGCACCTGCTCCGCAACGCCGCCGAGTTCGTCACCGCCCGCGTCCTGGCCGACGGCGACCGCCTCAAGCCCGCCTACACCGTCAGCGGCGGCGACGTCCCGCGCCAGCGGGAGGCGGACCTGCCCGGCTACCCGGGCGCCACCGCCGTCACCGGCAACCGCGCGAGCGAGCAGTTCCAGCTCGACGCGCTCGGCGAGGCGCTGCTGCTCCTCGCGGTGGCCGCCGAACGCGAGCCGCCCGGCGCCGACCAGGCGAAGGCCGCCCGCGTCGCCGCCGACGTCATCGCCCGCCGCTGGCGGCAGCCCGAGGCCGGCATCTGGGAGACCCACGACGACCTGTGGACCCACTCGCGGCTCAGCTGCGTCGCCGGACTGCGGCAGGCCGCCCGGTACCTGGCCGGCCCGGCGGAGGCGTCCGCGTGGAACGGCCTCGCCGACGCCATCCTCGACGAGACCACCCGCACCTCCCTCACGGCCGGCGGACGGTGGAAACGGGCCCCCGGCGACGAGCGCGTGGACGCCGCGCTGCTCATCCCGCCGCTGCGCGGCTGCCTGCCGGACGAGGACCCGCGCACCGCCGCCACGCTGGAGGCCGTCCGCTCCGACCTCGTCCAGGAGGGCTTCGTCTACCGGTACCGGGCCGACGGCGAACCGCTCGGCGTCGCCGAGGGCGCCTTCACCCTCTGCGGCTTCTTCCTCGCCCTCGCCGAGCACCGCCAGGGCGACACCGCCCGCGCCCTCCGCACCTTCGAGCGGACCCGGTCCGGGTGCGCCACCAGCGGGCTGTTCTCCGAGGAGTACGACGTCCAGCAGCGGCAGCTGCGCGGCAACCTCCCGCAGGCGTTCGTGCACGCGCTGCTGCTGGAGTCCGCCGCCCGCCTGCGCGACTGAGGCGTCCCGCCCGGGGGGCGGCCCGGACGGGACGGACCCTCAGGCGTCGGCGGGCTGCGCGGCGGGCGCCTCCACGCGGGCGGCCCGCTTCCTGGTCTCCACGCCGAAGACCGCGACGACCAGCACCGCCAGCAGCAGCGGGACGGCGCCGAGCAGCGCGGTCGTGTTGATCGACGGCACCGTCGCGCCCACCACCAGCACGATCGTGACGATGACGCCGCCGAGCTTGCCGACGCCCGCCGACAGACCCGACCCGCGCGAGCGGATCCGGGTGGGGTAGATCTCCGAGCTGTAGGCGGCCAGGACCGCGGCGATGGTGGCGGTCCCGACGATCGGGCCGGCCAGCAGGACGTACAGCCAGGCCCGGTCGTGGGCGAGGGACTCGCCGGAGAACGAGAAGGCCACCAGCGCCGCCGCGGTCAGCGCGGTCAGCACGATGATCGTCTTCTTGGCGCTCCACAGCCCGTACATGGCGGCGGCGACGAACACCAGCGGCAGCCCCAGCAGCGCCGAGTCGCGCAGCGCCGCGTCAGCCGACTTCTGCGCCAGGCCGAGCTTCTGCAGGTTGGAGGGGATCCACAGCTGGAACCCGTAGGTCACCAGCCCGATGCCGAGCCCCAGCACCACCACCGCGACGCTCAGCCCGGCGAACGGCGCCCGGAACAGCGGGGTGAAACCGCCGCCGTGCGCGGCCTCCTTGCGCTCCTCGGCGGGCACCGCGTCGGCGGCGGGAACCGCGTCGGTTGCGGGGACCGCGTCCGTCGCTGCGCCGGGCGCGGTCTGCGCGCCGGTCTCGGTCCGCGCCTCCGGGGTGTCCTCGATCGCGCCGTAGCGGGTCATGATCGCGCGGGCCTCGTCCTCGCGCCCGTGCGCCAGCAGGAACCGCGGCGACTCGGGGATCCAGTGGTTCAGCGCGATCAGCAGCACGCCGGTCGGCATCCCCAGCAGCCACAGGATCCGCCAGGAGTAGTGCGGCACCAGCGCCGACGACAGCGAGCTGGTGATGGCGTAGGCCAGCGCCAGATTCCCGCCGATCAGCACCATCACCCAGCCGCGGTGCCGGCCCGGGATCATCTCCGCCAGCAGCGAGAAGGTGATCGGCAGCATCCCGCCCGCCGCCAGCCCCATCAGCAGGCACATCGCCAGGTTCCACGAGAACGACGGCATCGCCCCGCACACGGCGGTGGTCACGAACATCACACCGGCCAGCAGGATCGACGAGCGCCGCCCGATGCGGTCGCCGAGCCAGCCCCACAGGAACGAGCCGGCGACCGTCCCGGTCAGGCCGAACAGCGGCAGCAGCGCCACCGGCCAGTGCCCGCCGGGGTTCAGGGCCGACTTCAGCCCGTACTCTTTGCCCATCCCCGGCGCCACGAACGACAGCGTGATCGGCTTCATCGCGTCGATCGTCACCGCCGTCGTCATGACGATGACCAGGCCAATGTGCGCCGGGCGGAACGGCGCGTCGTACGCGGCGCGGACGCCCGTCACCCCGTTGCGGCGCGACGCGGCCAGGCCGCGCGGGATGAGCCCGTACGCGGTCAGCGCAAGGCCGACGACGATGAGCGCCATGCCGGTGATCATCGGGGCGTCCATCGACATGCCGCGCATCATGTAGTGCATGTCCGCCGAGTCGATGTACATCGGCAGGTGCAGGGCGACGCCCGCGACGCAGGCGATGAACCCGGTCCAGAAGGCGGGCGGATGGGCGAAGGTGATCCCGCCCATGGGCCGTGTTCGCATCAGTGTCCTTTCGGGAGGTGGTCAGACATTCCGGTTGGACTCGAAACGGAACGTCCGGGCCAGTCCGACCCGGACGGTCGCGCCGGGCGCCAGCTCGACGGGGGTGTCGGGCGGCAGCCGGACGAACTCCGCGGCGCCCGGCGCGCGCACCGCCGTCCCGTTGGCCGAGCCGAGGTCGACGACGGCGACCTGCCATTCCCGCAGCCGGACCAGCACGTGCCGGCGCGAGATCGACTCCTCGGCGTCGGTCATCCGCAGCGGGTGCGCGCGGCCCTCGGCCACCTCCGGCGCCCGCTCCGGCCGCCGGCCGACCAGCTGGTCGTCCTCCAGCGGGACCGCCTGCCCGTCGTCCAGCAGCAGCACGCCGAGCGGCGGCCGCGGCCCGTGGAACGGCGACAGCGTGAGCTGCAGCATCGAGATCCCGCAGACCGCGCAGTAGTGCGCGCGCGGATCGTTGAAGTGCTCGTTCTTGCAGTTGACGCCGAGGACCCGCGGCCCGCCCGGACGCCGCTTCGGGTGCCGGCGGATGAGGCTGACCTTCTCCTCGGGCGCGCCCTCGGCGCCCGCCGGCGTGCCGTCCACCGGCGTCGGCGGAAGCGGGCCCCGCTCCACCGCCGTCGCCGGGGCGGGCGCGACCGCCATCGGCCGGTCGGCGGGCGGCGGGGCGGGCGGCGGGGCGGACGCGGCCCGGCGGCGCACCGCGCGACGCAGACCGCCGCCGCGCACCACGCCCGACGCCAGCCGCAGCCGCGGCTCGGCCCGTCCCGCGCCGCCGAGCGCCAGCTCCAGGCTCGCCACCGGACCCTCGACCGTCCGCTCGGACGGCCCGTGCGGACCGCCGCCGACCCGCATCTCCCGACCGTCCGCCAGCATCACCCGCGCCGCGGCCTCGCCGCTGACCAGCACCGCGAGACCGGACGCCCCGGACGGCCCGGCGACCGCGCACGCCGCAGGCCGGCCGCCGCGCCGGGCCGCCAGCACCCGGGCGGCGCGGCGCACCAGCTCCGGGCCGTCGCCGCCCGCCTCCGCGACCTCCCGCAGCGCCGCCAGCAGCGCGTCCACCAGCGGCGCGGTCACCGCGTCGGGCGCCGCGCACACCAGCGACAGCTCGCCCTCCTGCGCGACCAGCCCGTCGCCGGGCAGCGGCCGGGCGAACGCCCCGCCGGTCACAGCAGCCGTCCGCCGCGCAGCCTCCACCGCACGAAGAACACCCGGATCGGCCCGTTGACGAACAGCCACTGGCCGAGCCACACGAACGCGAACATCGTCAGGAACATCGAAGCCGGCACGTGTCCTTCGATGCCGGGAACGAGGCCCGCGTTCAGCAGCAGCCACATGACCGCCCCCTCCGGGACGACGGTGACCAGCCCGAACAGCGTCGGCCAGTCCTTGTCCCAGCGGAACTGCATCAGCAGGTGGTACACCAGCTCCCACACCAGCCCCACCGCGATGACCGCGAGGAGCACCAGGAACGCCGTCCGGTACGCCGCGCCGAGCGAACCCGGCCTGCCCGGCAGCACCGGGACGATCAGCGCGGTGAGCAGCGCTCCGACGGTGGCCAGCACGAAGACGCGGGTCTGCAGCCGGCCGGCGAGGGTGGGGATCACGGTGGGGGGCTCCTGCGTGTCAGATGGGACGGCCGGTGAACCACTTGACCCACTGGCCGGTCGACCGCACCGGGCCCAGCCGCGCGCAGAAGCCGCGCCGGGCCAGGTCCGCGGCGATGTCCAGCGCCGCGGTCTGCATGCCGAGGAAGCTGTCGACGGCCGGGAAGTGGTTGCCCGCGGCGGCGGCGCCTGAGGCGTACAGCACGCCGCCCTCGCTCTCGGCGCCGAGCACCTCGAAGTGCTCGCCGACCGCGAGCCGGCCCGCGCCGTTGCGCCGCGCGCCGCCGTACTGCAGCAGGTCGGCCAGCACCCGGTGCTCGGGCATGTCGGCCTCCAGACCGGTGCAGTCGATGACGAAGTCCGACACGTACCGGCCGAGCCGCCCGTCGTCGCTGCGGGTCAGCGACACCAGCCGCCCGTCCGGGGCCGGCTCGACCCGGTCCACGACGGCCTGGAACGGGTGGTACCAGCCGCCCGCGCGGCCCTCGCGCATCTGCTGCTGCCAGCGCCGCAGCCGCGGCGTGGTCGTCCCGCCGACGGCCTTGGACAGCGCCGCGCGCCGCTCGGGCCCGGCGCGCCGGAACTGCGCCTTCAGTTGCCCGCCGAACGCCGACTTCGGCAGCGTGAACGCCTGGTAGGCCCAGCCGTCGCCGCCCTTGCGGCGCATCCACACGCCCTGGCCGTGCGAGCCGGTGACGAACGTGCGGAACATGTGCACGATCTGCGTCTGCAGCCCGTACTTCGCGCGGTCGTCCATCAGCCGCTGCAGCACCCGGGACGCGACGATGCCGGCGCCGCGCACCACGACCACGCCGGGACGCGACTTCAGCGTCTCGTACACGTGCTCGTGCGGCTCGTAGGCGTTGACGACGCGGTGGTAGTCGTTGTGGGTCTCGCGGAACTGCTGCAGGTCCGGCAGGAACTTCAGGCCGGGGTAGCCGACCGCCAGGTGCACGTACTGCGACCGCATCACGATCCGCTTGGTCGCGGACGTGCCGGGCGGCGGCGTCAGGACGGTGAAGTAGCCGCCGCCCATCCGGCGCCGCACCATCCGGACCTGCCCCTTGGCAAGCATCTGCCAGTAGGAGATCCGGTCGGCCTCGCGCCGGACGGTCTCGAACACGGTGGCGGCGCGCGGGCTGAAGAAGTCGGTCAGGACCGGCTCGGTCAGCACCTGCCACAGCAGCTTCACCGACCTGTCCCGCCACGCCTCGTGCAGCGCGTAGGAGGGGAAGCCCCAGATGTTGTCGGGCCGGGCGCCCGCGTCGGAGCGGATCCGCTCGCCCGCCGGCAGCTGCGAGACGCGGGTCAGGTACTCCCACGACTGCCAGGGCGCGTCCCGGCTGGACAGCACCCGGATCGAGCCCGCCGGGACGCCCTGGACGCGCAGCACGTCCACGAGCGTGAACGAGCCGAGCCCGCCGCCGACCGACACCAGCGGCGCGTCGAAGAGCGGGATTCCCGCGGCCTGCACCTGCTGGTCGTGCCAGACCGGCGATCGGAGCAGTTCGGGCGTGAGATCACCAACTGGTCGGGCACCCTGCAACGACGTCCCCCGGAACAAGATCAGACGAATCGGCCGACACCCTATCCCAAAGGATGCATCGTGCAGGGGAAGTCACGGCGGCCGCGGGTGGCGAGCGCCGTGGGGGCGCCGCCGGGCGCCGGATTGAAACGCGCCGGGCGGGTATGCGGTCGGACATGTCTGTATCGGCGGAGCGTCTGCGTCAGATCGGGAGGTTCGCGCAGGGTGGCAAGCACGTAAAGCGGGACCAGGGCGGCAAGCGGGACGGCGAGGCGGCCGGCGCGGACGAGGACTGGAAGACCGCGGCGCTGCGCCGCGACCTGACCGGCCGGGTGGACGGCGAGGTCCGCTTCGACCCGGGTTCGCGCGCCGCGTACGCGCACGACTCGTCCAACTACCAGCAGCCGCCCATCGGCGTGGTGGTGCCGCGCACCGTCGAGGCCGGCGTCGAGGCGGTCGCCGTCTGCGCCGAGCACGACGTCCCGGTGCTGTCGCGCGGCGGCGGGACGAGCCTGGCCGGGCAGTGCTGCAACACCGCCGTCGTCATCGACTGGTCCAAGTACTGCCGCGCGCTGATCTCGGTCGACCCGCGGCGGCGGACCGCGATCGTCGAGCCGGGCGCGTGCCTGGACGACCTGAACGAGGCGCTGTCGGAGCACCGGCTGATGGTCGGGCCGAAGCCGTCGACCCACGACACCTGCACGATCGGCGGGATGATCGGCAACAACTCGTGCGGCGCGTCGGCCCAGGCGTACGGGAAGATGGTCGACTCGGTCGTCCGGCTGGAGGTGCTGACCTACGACGGCGTGCGGATGTGGGTCGGACCCACCTCCGCCGAGGAGTACGAGCGGATCCAGGCCGAGGGCGGCCGCCGCGCCGAGATCTACCGGGCGCTGCGCGCGCTCCGCGACGACGGCATGGAGCTGATCCGCACCCGCTACCCCGACATCCCGCGCCGGGTGTCGGGCTACAACCTCGACTCGCTGCTGCCCGAGAAGGGCTTCGACGTCGCGCGGGCCCTCGTCGGGTCGGAGTCGACGCTGGTCACCGTGCTGCGCGCGGAGATCTGCCTGGTGCCGGTGCCGCCGTACGAGTCGCTGGCGGTGCTCGGCTACGACGACATCTTCGCCGCCGGCGACGCCGTCGCCCGCGTCCTGCCGTCCGAGCCGCTCGCGCTCGAGGGCATGGACGACACGCTCCTCGACCTCGCCCGCCAGGACAAGCTCGCCGGGCCCGAGGTGCTGAAGGACATGCCGGAGGGCGCCGGCTGGCTCATGGTCCGGTTCGGCGGCGACACCAAGGACGAGGCCGACCGGCGCGCCCGCGATCTCATCGAGCGCCTGGAGAACGAGCCCGACCCGCCGCACTGCACCTTCGTGCACGACCCCGAGGTCGAGGAGCTGCTCTGGAAGGTCCGCGAGGCCGGGCTCGGCGCCACCGCCTACCCGCCCGGGCACCCCGACACCCACGAGGGCTGGGAGGACTCCGCGGTGCCGCCCGAGCGGCTCGGCGACTACCTGCGCGACTTCCAGGCCCTCATCGACGAGTTCGGCTACGGCCCGGTGTCGCTGTACGGGCACTTCGGCCAGGGCTGCGTGCACACCCGCATCCCGTTCGACCTGGAGGACGAGCGCGGCACCGGCAACTACCGCAGGTTCATCGAACGCGCCGCCCGCATCGTCGTGGACTACGGCGGGTCGCTGTCGGGCGAGCACGGCGACGGCCAGTCCCGCGGCGAGCTGCTGCCGCTGATGTTCGGCGACGAGGTCGTCCGGCTGTTCGGGATGTTCAAGGCGATCTTCGACCCGCGCGGGAGGATGAACCCCGGCAAGGTCGTCAACCCCTACCGCCTCGACGACAACCTCGACCACCTCGGCTACGACCCCGCCGAACCGAAGACGCACTTCTCCTTCCCCGACGACGACCACCGCTTCACGCACGCGGCGGCCCGCTGCGTCGGGATCGGCAAGTGCCGCGCCTCGTCGGGCGGCGTGATGTGCCCGAGCTACCGGGCGACGGGGGAGGAGGAGCACTCCACCCGCGGCCGCGCCCGCATCCTGATGGAGATGATGCGCGGCATGCCCGGCGCCGGCGTGCCGAACCCGGCCTCGCCCGGACCGGGCGGCGCCGCCGTCATCACCGACGGCTGGCGGTCCGAGGACGTCCGCGACGCCCTGGACCTGTGCCTGGCCTGCAAGGGCTGCCGCAGCGACTGCCCGGTCAACGTCGACATGGCGACCTACAAGGCCGAGTTCCTGTCCCACCACTACGCCGGCCGGATCCGCCCGGCCGCGCACTACACGATGGGCTGGCTGCCGCTGTGGGCGAGGATGGCCTCCGTCGCGCCCGGCGCCGCCAACGCCGCACTGAACGTCCCCGGCCTCGACCGGGCGATCAAGCGGCTCGGCGGCATCGCGCCGCAGCGCCAGATGCCGCGCTTCGCCGCCGAGCGGTTCACCGACTGGTTCAAGCGCCGTCCCGCGCGCTCCGGGGGCCGCCGCGTCGTGCTGTGGCCCGACACCTTCACCAACAACTTCCACCCGCACATCGCCAAGGCCGCCGTCCGCGTGCTGGAGGCGTCCGGCTACCAGGTCGAGGTGCCGCCGGTGCCGATGTGCTGCGGCCTCACCTGGATCTCCACCGGCCAGCTCGGCGTCGCCGCCCGGGTGCTGCGCCGCACCGTGGACGCGCTGGCGCCGCGGCTGCGCGACGGGATCCCCGTGGTCGGGCTGGAACCCAGCTGCACCGCCGTGTTCCGCGCCGACGCGCCCGAGCTGATGGAGGGCGACCGCGTCGAGGACGACGTGAAGCGGCTGCGCGACCAGACCCGCACTCTCGCCGAACTGCTCGACGAGCACCAGGAGGAGTCCGGCGGAGCCTCGCCCGCCGCGTCCCACGACGTCGTCGCCGGGCTGGACCGGCCGAAGGTCCGCGCCATCGCCCAGCCGCACTGCCACCAGCACGCCGTCATGGGGTTCGGCACCGACGAGCGCGTCCTGTCCCGCGCCGGCGTCGAGGTCGAGACGCTCGACGTCGGCTGCTGCGGCCTGGCGGGCAACTTCGGCTTCGAGGCGGGCCACTACGAGGTCTCCACCAAGATCGCCGAGCAGGGCGTCTGGCCCGCGGTGAAGGACGCCGATCCCGGCACGACCGTCCTGGCGGACGGGTTCTCCTGCCGCACCCAGATCGAGGCGGGCACCGGCGCCCGCCCCCGCCACCTCGCCGAACTCCTCGCCGACCTGCTCCCCGACGAGGACCGGGAATGACCGGGCGCCCCGGCCGCGGCGGGACCGGCCGCGGCGGGACGGTCAGCCGCTCGGGACCAGCAGCGCCCAGGACTTCACCGAGCCGTGCCCGTGCCACGGCAGATGGTCGGCGATGTGCCCGAACGAGGCGCCCGCCTCCCCGTTCAGCAGCGTCACCTCGGTGATCGGCCCGGACGGCAGCCGCGCGCAGAAGGTGAACAGCCACACCGGGCGGTCCGGCAGCGCGTAGCCGGTGAACAGCTCCTCGATCACGACCTGCGTCGGCGGCCGGCCCGCCATGGCCGACCGGTCGTCCTCCGTCAGCCCGCCGAAGTCGCGGGTCGCGACCGGCCCGTAGTACACCCGCGCGGACCGCTCGCCGCCCGCCAGCGGCGTCACCGTCGCGTGCCCGGCGAGATCGCAGCCGGGCAGCAGCGCGGCGGCGAACACCGGGAACACGGTGTGCGCCCATCCGTCGAGCGCGTCGGCGGCCGGATGCCGGTCGCCGCCCGGCACCCCGACGGCCTGGTCCCAGGCGAACATCCCGCCGAAGCTCGGATGCGACACCCCGATCGGCAGCTGGACGAGCCCGTTGTCCTGCGGCTGCGGTGCGGCGATCGCGATCCGCACCCCGGTGCCGGCCACCTCGACCTCCGCGCCGCCGGCGGACGCGGGCAGCGCGTGCCCGTCCGCCAGCATCCGCGCGAGCAGCCCCGCGATCTCTTCCGCCCCGATGTCCATGATGATCACCGTAGCGGGACGCGCCCGGAGGCATCCGCCGTTCACCGGATCCGGGCGGCGGCCGCCGGTCAGACCAGGCCGGCCAGGGCGTCCAGGGTCGGGCCGAGCGGCGCGTCGAGGGTCACCAGCGCGTCCGCGTCGCCGCGCGTCGCGCCCCGGTTGACGATCGCCACCGGGATGCGGTGCCGCGCGGCGTGCCGGACGAACCGGTACCCCGACAGCACCGTCAGCGACGACCCGAGCACCAGCAGCGTCCCGGCGGACTCGGTGAGGGCGTAGCAGTCGCGGACCCGGGCGGGCGGCACGTTCTCCCCGAAGAAGATGACGTCGGGTTTCAGCAGGCCGCCGCAGCGCGCGCAGTCCACCATGCGGAAGGACGCGGCCTCGGCGTCCGACAGCACCGCGTCGCCGTCCGGGTTGATCATGCCGGGGCGGGCGTCCCAGCCGGGGTTGGCGGCGCGCAGCCGCTCCTCCAGCCGCGCCCGCGGCGTGCGCTCCCCGCAGCCCAGGCACACCACGCGGTCGAGGCCGCCGTGCAGCTCGACGACGCCGGCGGCGCCCGCCGCCTGGTGCAGGCCGTCCACGTTCTGGGTGATGATCCCGGCGAGCAGGCCGCGGCGCTGCAGTTCGGCGACCGCGCGGTGGCCGGCGTTCGGGCGGGCGCCGGCGATGTGCCGCCAGCCCAGGTGGCTGCGCGCCCAGTACCGGCGCCGCGCCGCCGCGTCCCCGGTGAAGCGCTGGTAGGTCATCGGCTCGGCGCGCCGCCGCCGGCCGGTCTCGCCGCGGTAGTCGGGGATGCCCGACTCGGTGGACAGCCCCGCCCCGCTCAGCACCACCACGTCGCCGTCGGCGACCAGATCCGCCAGCACCGCCAGCTCCGGGGCCGTCGCCCCGGCCCGCTCCCCAACAACCTGTGTCACCTCTCCATGGTGCACGACGGCGCGGCTGACCGTCCGTCCTGACAGAGGGTGAGCGTCCGCCCGTCGCGAACGTGCGGATCTTGACCGGGTTGACTGACTCTCGTCACACTCTGACCGGGATACGTGCAGGTCAGATGCCCGAATGACGGAGTTCGAGCAATTTCGCGCCAGGTGATGACCGAAGTCGGTCACGGGTGCTACGTTCCCCTGCGTGACCTCGAGCAAGCGACGTGCGCAGATCGTGTCATCGGTGCGCACGAAGGGGGCGGCGTCCGTCCGGGAGCTGGCCGAGAGCCTGCAGGTGAGCGAGTCCACGATCCGCCGCGATCTGGACCTGCTCGACCGCAACGGCGAGCTCGTCCGCACCTACGGCGGAGCGGCGCCGACCCCCCGGGCGGCGGCGCCGGAGATCTCCTTCGCGGCGTCGGCCGAGCACGACAGCGCCGAGAAGGAGGCGGTGGCGGCGCGGGCCGCCGCCCTGGTCGAGGACGACATGGTCGTCGTGCTCGACATCGGCACCAGCACCCGGCTGCTCGCCCGGCACCTGCGCGGCCGCCCGGTCACCGTGATCACCGCGAACCTGGCCGTGCTGGACGAGCTGCGCGACGACGAGGCCGTCCGGCTCTGCCTGCTCGGCGGCGTGGTCCGGCGCAACTACCTGACGCTCGTCGGGTCGCTCACCGAGACCGCGCTCCGCCAGGTCCGCGCCGACCTGGTGTTCCTCAGCTGCACCGGAGTGCGGCCGAACGGCCTGGTGGTGGACGACATGGAGGTCGAGACCCCGATCAAGCAGGCGATGATCGACGCCGCCGACACGGTCGTGCTCGTCGCCTCCGAGGCCAAGTTCCCCGGCACCGGCTCCCTGCGCGTGTGCTCCCTCGCGCAGGTCGACGCGCTCGTCACCACGGCCGGCGCCGATCCGAAGACTCTCGAGCTCTGCCGCCAGGCGGGCGGGAAGGTGTACATCGCATGAAGCTGGCGATTCTCGGCGGCGGCGGGTTCCGGGTGCCCTACGTGTACCAGGCGCTGCTGCGCGACCACGGCTCCCCGCGCATCGAGGAGGTCTGGCTGCAGGACTCCGACGCCGGCCGCCTGGAGGCGATGGCGGCCGTCCTGGCCGCGCTCGCGGGCGGCGACGGGGCCGGCGCCGCGCCGCAGGTGTTCACCTCCACCGACCTGGACAAGGCGCTGGAGGGCGCCGACTTCGTGTTCGCGGCGATCCGCGTCGGCGGGCTCGCCGGGCGGGTGTGCGACGAGCGGGTCGCGCTCGACCTGAACGTGCTCGGCCAGGAGACGACCGGGCCCGGCGGGCTCGCCTACGGGCTGCGCACCATCCCGGTCATGCTCGACATCGCGCGCCGGGTGAAGGCGCTCGCGCCGGACGCCTACGTCATCAACTTCACCAACCCCGCCGGGATGATCACCGAGGCGATGCAGTCGGTGCTCGGCGACCGGGTGCTCGGCATCTGCGACACCCCGTCCGGCCTCGGCACCCGGGTCGCCGCCGCGCTCGGCCTCGACCCGTCCCGCGTGCAGCTGGACTACGTCGGCCTGAACCACCTCGGCTGGATGCGCCGCATCCTGCACGACGGCGTGGACGTGCTGCCCCGGCTGCTCGCCGACGACGGGCTGCTCGGCTCGCTGGAGGAGGGCGTGGTGTTCGGCCGCGAATGGCTCCGCGAGCTCGGCGTGATCCCCAACGAGTACCTGTACTACTACTACTTCAACCGCGAGGCGGTGCGCGCCACCCTCGACGCCCCGCAGACCCGCGGCGAGTTCCTGGCCGGGCAGCAGGCCGCGTTCTACGAGCGGATCGCCGCGGCGTCCGGCGGCGCGGCGATGGAGCTGTGGCGCGAGACCGTCGCGTCCCGCAGCGCCAGCTACATGGCCGAGATGAAGGGCGCGGCGACCGGCACCGAGCTGGAGGGGCACGCCGGCGTCGACCCGGTCGACGAGGGCTACGCGGGCGTCGCGCTGGGCGTGATGGCCGCGATCAGCCGCAACGAGCCCGCCACCATGATCCTGAACGTGCGCAACGGGTCGACGGTGCCCGCGCTGCCGGCCGACGCGGTGGTGGAGGTGCCGGCGCTGGTGGACGCCGGCGGCGTGCACCCGCTGTCGCTGGTCCAGCCCGACCTGCACCAGACCGGGCTGATGCAGCAGGTCAAGGCGGTCGAACGGCTGACGATCAGCGCCGCGCGGACCGGCTCGCGCGCCGACGCCGCCAAGGCGTTCGCGCTGCACCCCCTGGTCGACTCGGTGTCGGTGGGGCGGCGGCTGCTGGACGGCTACGCCGCCCGCATCCCGGAGGTCGCGGCCGTGTTCGCGGGCGGGACGTGACGGGCCGCCGGCCCGGCGGCGCTCCCGCCGCCCGCCCGGGCCGAGCCCCGTCCCGTTTTGTCATGACATTCGGTCATCCTGGTCCCAGCTCTGACGGTCCTCGTGAGGAGGCGCAATGACAGCAGGAACCCTGCGCGGGGCCGCGTCCGCGGCGGTCGGCGACGGCGGCGCGGAGGCCGCCGGCACCGGCGCGGCCGCGGGTGCGGCGGCCCCGGGCCGGCCGCCCGAGCCGTCGATGGCCGACCCGTGCGCCGAGCGCGCGGCCGTGGGCGAGCGGCTGCGCCGCACGCACGACGCGGACGAGGAGGGACCGGCGCCCGACCTGGACGTCTTCCTGTCCGGCCAGGTCTTCATGGACATGATCTTCACCGGGCTGCCCGGCCTGCCGCCGCCCGGCACCGAGCTGTTCACCGACGGGCTCGGCTCGGCGCCCGGCGGCATCGCCAACATCGCGGTCGCGATGAGCCGGCTCGGGCTGCGCGTCGGGCTCGCCGCCCCGTTCGGCGACGACCTGTTCGGCGCCTACCTGTGGCGCACCCTCGCCGAGCAGGAGGGCGTCGACCTCGGCCACTCCCGCCGGGTCGGCTCCTGGCCCACGCCGGTCACGGTGTCGCTGGCCTACGACTCCGACCGCAGCATGGTCACCTACGCCAAGCCCGTCCCCGACATGGGCTCCGGCGACGACTCCTACGAGGAGGTGCTCGGTTCCGCGCCGCCGTCGGCGCGGGCCTGCTTCATCGACATCGAGCGGCCGGTGCCCGCCTGGGCGCGGCAGATGCGCGCGGGAGGCACCCTGGTCTTCGCCGACCTCGGCTGGGACGCCACCGAGACGTGGTCCAGCGAGGTGCTCGACCGGCTGGAGCACGTGGACGTGTTCCTGCCCAACGCCGTCGAGGCGATGGCCTACACCCGCACCGCCTCGCCCGAGGCGGCCGCCCGCGCCCTGTCGGAGCGGGTCCCGGTCGTGGTGGTCAAGCGCGGCGGCGCCGGCGCGATCGCCATCGACTCCCGCACCGGCGAGGTCGCCGAGACCGACGCGCTGCCGGTCCGGGCGCTGGACGCCACCGGCGCGGGCGACGTGTTCGGCGCCGGCTTCATGTTCGGCACCCTCGCCGGGCTGCCGCTGGCGGAGCGGCTGAAGTTCGCCAACCTGTGCGCGGGCCTGTCGGTGCGGCACCGCAGCGGCTCGCTCGGCGCGCCCTGCTGGGGGGAGATCGCCGCGTTCGGCGAGTCCGGCGAGGTCGCCGAGGAGGTCCTCGAACCGTACGCGTTCGTCGTCGACTACATCCCCGACTCGGCCACCGACACCGTCGTGCGCGCCGAGCCCACCCTCCGCGACGAGTCCGCCCTGCGCGACGACCTGCAGCACTCGTCCTGACCGATCGCCCCCACCCCCCCGCCCCACCCCCCAGGACCCGCACCGGTACGGCCCGTCCGGCCGGTGCGGGACCGGCAGCACAGAAAGGAGCCGCAGGAATGCCGACGCTCATGAGACGGGGCACGGTCGCCGCGGCGGCGGTCCTGGTGACCGCGCTCGCCGCCGCCTGCGCGCCGGGCTCGTCGGACGACAAGCCGGCGAGCAAGGCGCCCGCGGCGGTCAGCACCGACGTCGCCAAGGCCGGGAACGTGACGCTCACCGTCTGGGACCAGGAGGTCCAGGGCGGGCTGAAGGAGCAGATCGAGAAGCTCAACGCCCAGTTCGAGGCCAAGTACCCGAACGTGAAGATCAAGCGGGTGGCGCGCTCGTTCAGCGACCTGCAGAAGACGCTGCGGCTCGCGCTGTCGGGCGGCAGCCCGCCCGACGTCGTCGAGGCCAACCAGGGCTACGCGGCCATGGCGCAGTACGTCAAGGACGGCATGCTGCTGCCGCTCGGCTCCTACGACAAGGCCTACGGGTGGTCCAAGCGCTACCCGAAGGGCCTGCTCGACCTCAACAGCGTCACCAAGGACGGCAAGCTCATCGGGCAGGGCGACCTGTACGGGGTCTCGCTGAACGGCGAGATCGTCGGGCTGTACTACAACAAGGAGAAGCTCGCCAAGCTCGGCATCCAGCCGCCGAAGACCTGGGACGAGTTCGAGCAGGCCCTCGCCACCGCCAAGGGCAAGGGCGAGGTGCCCGTCGCGTTCGGCAACCTGGAGAAGCTGCCCGCGATGCAGCTGTACGGCATCCTGCAGGACGCCGCGACCGGCAAGCAGGGCGTCCGGAACCTGGTGTTCGGCAGCGGCGGGTCCTGGACGGACGCGCCGAACGTGCAGGCCGCGCAGCGGCTGTCCGACTGGGCGAAGAAGGGCTACCTCACCAAGGACTCCAACGCGGTGAAGTGGGACGACACCCCGGTGAACTTCGCCAAGGGCGACGGCGTGTTCATGTTCGGCGGCACCTGGTGGGCGCCGGACCTCAACGACCGGATGAAGGACAAGGTCGGCTTCCTGCTGCCGCCGGCGCCGCAGGCGGGCGCGCCCGTCGCGACCATGGGCGGCGAGAGCCTGCCGTGGTCGATCACCTCCAAGTCCAAGCACGCCGACGTCGCCGCCGCCTACATCAACTTCATCACCTCGCCGGACGCGATGAACGTGGCGGTCGAGGCCGGCAGCCTGCCGGTGCTGCCCGCGTCCAAGCAGCCGGACAAGCCGCTGATGAAGGAGGTGTCGGCGGCCTGGGCCGAGCTCAGCAAGAACGACGGCACCACGCCCTACATCGACTACACGACCCCGACGTTCACCGACGCGTTCGGCGGTCCGCTGCAGGGCCTCGTCGCCGGCAAGAAGTCCGCTCAAGAGGTCATGAAGGCGGCCCAGGACGACTACACCGCCTTCCAGAAGAAGAAGTAGTGACGACCGGCCCGGCGTGACCGCCGTCCCCGCCGCCGCCCGCGCCCGCCGCCCCGCGGCGCGGCCGGCGGCGGGGCACCGCGGGCCGTGCCCGCAGGAAGGGCGCGGCACGCGCCGACGAGGCGACAGCGAGGAGCGCGCACATGACGACCGTCGCGCGGCAGAAGACCCCCGACCCCGGGCCGAAGGCCCGCGGCTCGCGCACCGGGCGACCCGCGGGGCGCCGGAGCAGGTCCCGGCCCCCCGGCGAGCCCCGCGCCGTCGGCTGGCTGTACGTCCTGCCGGCCCTGGCGGTGTACGGGGCGTTCCTGCTGTGGCCGCTGGTGCGCGGGGCGCAGTTCTCCCTGTACCACTGGGACGGCATCGGCCAGGCGACCTGGGCGGGGCTGTCCAACTACACCGCCATCTGGACCGACCCGACGCTGCGGCACGCCTTCGGGCACCTGCTGGTGCTGATCGTGTTCTACGCGGTCGTGCCGTGCTGCATCGCGTTCGTGCTGGTCGCCGTCATGTCCCGGAGCAAGATCCGCGGCCTGACGTTCTTCCGCACCGTGCTGTTCATGCCGCAGGTCATCGCGATGGTCGCGGTCGCCGTGGCATGGCAGTGGGTGTACTCCGCGGACGGGCCGGTCAACACCGTCCTCGGGTGGCTGCACGACCTCGGGCTGCCGGACTGGCGGCACGGCTGGCTCGGCGACTTCACCTTCGCGCTGCCCGCCATCGGGCTCGTCGGCACCTGGGTGGAGATCGGGCTGGCGCTGGTGCTGTTCCTGGCCGGCGTGCAGAAGATCCCGCGGGAGCTGTACGAGGCGGCGCGGATCGACGGCGCCGGGGCGGTCCGGGAGTTCTTCACCGTGACGCTGCCGGGGCTGCGGCGCGAGCTGTCGGTCGCGCTGACGCTCACCACGATCATGGCGGTGCGCAACTTCGACCTCATCTACATGGCGACCTCGGGCGGCCCGGGCGACTCCACGAAGGTGCCCGCCTACGAGGTCTACAACCGCACGTTCAACACCGGCGAGGTCGGGCTCGGCTGCGCCGTCGGGATCACGCTGGTCGTGCTGGCGTTCGCGGTCACCGCGGGCGTCGGGCGCCTCGTGGAGGGGAGGGGCGAATGAGCAGGCGCTACGAGCGGATCCTCAACCACGCCGTGCTGGCGCTGTTCGCGGTCATCGCCCTGTTCCCGATGGCCGGCATCGTGGCGCAGGCGCTGCAGCTGCCCGGGAACCTGTCGTTCGACACCTTCCGGGTCGCGTGGAACGAGGGCCACTTCGCCGCCTACCTGCGCAACAGCGTCATCGTCACCGCCGTCACGGTGGTGCTGGCGAGCGTCTTCTCGATCATGTCGGGGTACGCGCTCGGCGTCATGCGCTTCCGCGGCGCCGGGGCGCTGTTCCTGCTGTTCCTGGCCGGCCTCACCATCCCCACCGAGGCCGTCGTCGTGCCGCTGTACTTCGACCTGCGCTCGGCGGGCCTGGACAACACCTACGCCGGGCTGATCCTCCCGCAGGTCGCCATGTCGGTCGCGTTCGGCACGTTCTGGATGCGCGCCTACTTCCGCAGCGTCCCGCCGTCGCTGATGGAGGCGGCCCGGATGGACGGCGCGTCCAGCTGGACGACGCTGTGGCGGGTGCTGGTGCCGATCGGCCGGCCCGCCATCCTCACCATGGTCGTCCTGATCACCATGTGGACCTGGAACGAGTTCCTGCTGCCGCTGGTGATCGTGAACTCCGACGAGGGGCTGCGCACCGCGCCGCTCGGCCTGTCGTTCTTCCAGGGCGCGCACAAGACCGACTATTCGCTGCTCATGGCGGGCGCGCTGATCATCGCCGCGCCCATCGTGATCGTCTATGTCTTCCTGCAACGCCGGTTCATTGCAGGGATGCTCTCGGGGGCCATCAAGGAGTAGGGAGTCCGGGGCCGCCCCCGGCGGCCCCGCAACCGAACAGGAGAGTTCATGCGAAGACTCGCCCTACCCGCCGTCCTGTGCGCCGCGCTGGCGGGCTCGGCCATCGCGCTGGCCGGCCCGCCCGCGCAGGCGCGGACGGCACCGTCCGATCAGGGCAGGCTGGACGTGCTGTTCGTCGGGGCGCACCCCGACGACGAGTCCGGCACCCTGTCGACGCTCGGCCAGTGGAACGAGTTCGAGAAGGCCAGGACGGGCGTGCTGACCGTCACCCGCGGCGAGGGCGGCGGCAACGCCGCGGGGACGGAGGAGGGCCCGGCGCTCGGCCTGCTCCGCGAGGACGAGGAGCGCCGCGCGGTCGGCAAGGCGGGCGTCACCGACGTCCACAACCTCGACAAGGTCGACTTCTACTACACGGTGAGCACCCCGCTCACCGAGGACACCTGGGGCCACGACGACACCCTCGCGAAGGTCGTGCGGATCGTCCGCGAGACCCGGCCCAAGGTGATCGTGACGATGAACCCGGCGCCGCTGCCCGGCCAGCACGGCAACCACCAGGAGGCCGCGCGGCTGGCGACCGAGGCGTACTACGCCGCCGCCGACCCCAACGCGTTCCCCACCCAGATCAGCAAGGAGGGGCTGAAGACCTGGGCGCCGGGACGGCTGTTCCAGGGCGGCGGGGCGTCCGGCCCGACCGGGCCGGAATGCGCCGCCAAGCCCACCCCCGACACCCCGGCGTCGGTCGCGTACGGCGTGTGGGGCGGCCGGACGTCGGCCCGCAACGGCGGCAAGACCTGGGCGCAGGTGGAGCGGGAGGCGCAGCGGCTGTACGTGAGCCAGGGCTGGGCCGGGTTCCCGGACGCGCCGTCCGATCCGGCCAAGATCGGTTGCGACTACTTCACCCAGATCGCGAGCCGGGTGCCGTTCACGCTCGGCGACACCGGCCCGTCGGCGCCGCTGGAGGGCGCGGTCACGCCGGGCAAGGGCGGCCTGCCGCTCGGCACCCGGTTCTCCCTGACGACCGGGTCGTACGGGGTGACGCCCGGAGCGGCGTTCAAGGTGACGGCGCACGCGAGCGCGCCGAAGAGCCTGGGCAACGCGCGGGCCGCGCTGTCCGTGCCCTCCGGTTGGAACGTGACAGGCAGCGGTGACCTGGGCAAACTCGGATCGCGCGAGCGGACGGCGACGTTCACCGTGACGCCGCCCGCCGGCGCCTCGGTGGGCCGCGCGCAGATCTCCGCGACGCTCACCTCCGGCCGCGCCACCGGCCAGACCGCGACGATGGTGACCGTCCAGCCGCCCGTCACCGGCCAGCAGGAACCGCTGCCGCGCGTCGAGGACTTCGACTCCTGGGCGACGAAGACCGGCGTGCCCGCGCTCATCGGCCAGGTGAAGCGGGTGCTGACGGTCGGGTCGGGCAAGTCGCGCGACGTCCGCGTCGACCTGGCCAACACCACCTCGTCCGCGCAGTCGGGCACGGTGCGGCTCGACCTGCCGAAGGGCTTCTCGGCCGACGCCGCGTCCAAGCCCTACACGCTCGCGGCCGGCGCGAAGGGCGCGGCCACCTTCAAGGTGACCAACACCGACGCGTCGCTGCCGACCTCCAACCAGGGCGGCTCCGGCGGCGACTTCGACTACACCATCACCACCACCCCGTCGTCCGGCCCGGCCGACGTGGAGAAGGCGGCGCTGGAGCTGGTCCCGGTCGCCGAGATCCCCAAGGCGGCCGCGGCCCCGAAGATCGACGGCAAGGAGGAGGACGGCGAGTACACCGGCGCCGAGCTGAACCTGTCGCGGGTGTGGGAGGGCGACGCCTGCGCGTCGGCCGCCGACTGCTCGGCCACCGGCAAGGTGACCTGGACCGACGACGCGCTGAACGTGCTGGTGAAGGTCCGCGACGACAAGCAGGGCACGGTGCTCGGCGCCGACGACTGCAAGCGGCACTGGCGCACCGACTCGGTCGAGATCGGGATCGACCCGCGCGGCGACTCCGAGAACACCTCGACCACCTTCAAGACCGGCATCTTCCCGCAGATGGCGGACGGCAAGCCCTGCTTCGAGCGCGACGCCGACGCCCACCAGGGCGGGGCGGACGCGGCGCCCGGCATGCAGGTCGCCGCGACGGTGAACCAGCCCTACGACGGCTACACCATCGAGGCGAAGATCCCGTTCAAGGACCTGCCGACCGCCGTGGACCCGGCGCGGATGGGCCTGAACGTCTTCGTCTACGACTCCGACACCCAGGACAAGACCGGCCAGACCCGTATCGGCTGGTCGACCTGGGGCGGCGTGCAGGGCGACCCGTACCGGTGGGGGCAGACGGCCCTGCCCGGCTACACGCCCGACCCGAGCCTGCCGACCACCCCGCCCGCGCCGGTCATGCCGACCGACGCGGCGGCCTCGGTGAACTCGCCGGAGTCGATCGAGCAGGCCGTCCGGACCGGGATCCCGCTCGCGGGCGGCCCGGCCGCGCCGCGTTCCGACAGCGCGGGCATCTCCGGCACGCCGAAGGCGTCCGGCGGGTCGACGACCTTCCGGCTGCGCGCCACCGGCCCCGGCACCGCCCACGTGACGGTCTGGGACGGCAAGGTCCTCGGCACCAGGACGGTCGAGGTGAAGCGCGCCGGCTCGCAGACCGTGACGGTCACGGGCGCGAGCGGCCTGCTCGCCGTCGCCTTCGAGGCTCGGAAGGGGGGCACGGCGAGCAGCATCGCCCGGCTGACGCCGTGAACGGCGCCGCCGCGCCGGGTCCGCACCCGGCGCGGCGGCGTTCCGCTCGGCGAGCGTCCGGGCCGGTCAGCGGCCCACGAGGGTGTGGGAGAAGGAGTAGCGGTCGGCCCGGTAGACGTGGTCGCCGTACTCGACGGCGGAGCCGTTGTCGTCGAAGGCGGTGCGGGTCATGGTGAGCAGCGGCGTGCCGCGCCGCTCGTCCAGCAGCCGCGCCTCCGCGGCCGTCGCCGCCCGCGCCCCGATCGTCTGGTGCGCGATCCGCAGGTTCACCCCGGCGGACCGCAGCGTCTCGTACAGGCCGTGCTCGGCGAGGTGCTCGGCGGTGACGTCGAGCAGCCCGGCGGGCAGCACGTTGGTCAGCAGCGCCAGCGGCTCGCCGCCGGTGAGCCGCAGCCGGCGCAGCCGCAGCACCTCGGTCCCGGCCGGGACGCCGAGCCGTTCGGCGGCCTCCTCGCCGGCCGGTGCGGGCCCGAACTCCAGCACCCGGGTGCGGGGCTCGGCGCCCGCGGCGGCGAGGTCGTCGTGCAGGCTGGTCAGCTCGATCGGCCGCCGCACCTGCGACTGGACGACCTGGGTGCCGACCCCGCGCTTGCGCACGAGCAGCCCCTTGTCGACCAGGTGCTGGATCGCCTGCCGGACGGTGGGCCGCGACAGCCGGTAGCGGGCCGCGAGGTCCAGCTCGTTGTCCAGCCGGGCGCCCGGGGGCAGCTCGCCGGACCGGATCGCCGCCTCCAGCTGCTGGGCGACCTGGAAGTAGAGCGGCACGGGGCTGCCGCGGTCCAGCGTCACCGTCGGTCCTCGCACGCGGGCTCCTTCCGTGGGTCGCGAGGCAGGATAGCCGACCCGTCGTCCGGAGATATTTAAGTCCTTATGTCAGGACATAGTGTTGACAGACATTAGATCGTTCCATGAGACTCGGTCGCGGTTCACGGCCGGAAGGGGTGCGATGAGGATCGGGCTGGCTGGAGCGGGACGCATCGGGACCGCGCACGCGGAGACGCTGCGCGCGCTGCCCGGTGTCGCGGAGGTCGTCGTCGCCGACGCCGATCCGCGCCGGGCGCGGGAGGCGGCGGACAAGCTCGGCGTGCGCGCCGCCGCGGACGTCGGCGCGCTGTTCGGGGCCGGGCTCGACGCGCTGGTCGTCGCGGCGCCGACCGACGCGCACGCCGCCCTGGTGGTGCGCGCGGCGCGGGCCGGGCTGCCGGTGTTCGTGGAGAAGCCGGTCGCCGCCGGCCTGGCCGGGACCGTCGAGGTGGTGGCGGCGGTCCGCGCCGCGGGGGTGCCGGTGCAGGTGGGCTTCCAGCGCCGCTTCGACCCCGGCCACGTCGCAGCGCGGGAGGCGGTGCGCTCGGGCCGGCTCGGCTGGGTGCACACCGTCCGCTCCTGCACGCTGGACCCGGCGCCGCCGCCGGACGAGTACATCGCCGGCTCGGGAGGGCTCTTCCGCGACTGCTCGGTGCACGACTTCGACGCCGTCAGGTTCGTCACCGGCCGCGACGTGGTGGAGGTGACCGCGACCGGCGCCAACCGCGGCTCGGCGGCGTTCGCCGAGGCCGGCGACGTCGACACCGGCGCGGCGATGCTGACGCTCGACGACGGGACGCTCGCCCTGGTGTCGGCGAGCCGCTACAACGCGGCCGGGTACGACGTGCGGCTGGAGGTCCTCGGCTCGCTCGGCGGCGTCGCCGCCGGCCTGGACGACGGGACGCCGCTGTCCCCGGCCGGGGCGGGGCTCCGGCCGGCCGGGCCGCCGCACACCGGGTTCCTGGAGCGGTTCGCCGACGCCTACGCGGCCGAGCTGCGGGCGTTCGTCCGGATGGTGGCCGACGGCACGGACAGCCCGTGCCCGCCCGAGGAGAGCCTGGAGGCGTTCTACGTGGCCGAGGCGTGCGAGATCTCCCGGCGCGAACGCCGCGCCGTCACGATCGAGGAGGTGCGGCGATGACGACCGCCGCGAGGACCACGGGCCACGAGCCCGTCACCACGGGCCACGACTCCGTCACCAGGGGCCACGACCTCGTCACCATGGGCCGCGTGAGCGTGGACGTCTACCCGCACCAGGTGGGAGTGCCGCTGGAGGACGTCGAGTCGTTCGGCAAGTACCTCGGCGGCAGCCCCACCAACGTGGCGGTCGCCGCCGCCCGGTACGGGCACCGCACCGCCGTCATCACCCGGACGGGCGCCGACCCGTTCGGCCGGTTCGTCCACAAGGCGCTGCGGGGATACGGCGTGGACGACCGGTTCGTCACCGAGGTGCCGGGCCTGCCGACCCCGCTGGCGTTCTGCGAGATCTTCCCGCCGGACGACTTCCCGCTGTACTTCTACCGGTACCCGAAGGCGCCCGACATGGAGATCCGCGCCGCTGAGCTGGACCTGGACGCGATCGGTGCCGCGCGGATCTTCTGGGCGACGGTCACCGGGCTGTCGCAGGAGCCGAGCCGGGAGGCGACGGTCGCCGCGCTCGCCGCGCACCCGGGCACGACCGTCCTGGACCTGGACTACCGGCCGATGTTCTGGGAGTCGCCGGACGCGGCCCGCGCGCGCGTGGGGGAGGCGCTGGAGCACGCGACCGTCGCGGTCGGCAACCTCGACGAGTGCGAGGTCGCGGTCGGCGAGCGCGAGCCGCGCGCCGCCGCCCGCGCGCTGCTGGACCGGGGCGTGGCGGTGGCGATCGTCAAGCAGGGGCCGCGCGGCGTCCTCGCCGCCTCGGCGGACGGCGCCGTCGAGGTCCCGCCGACGCCGGTGGAGGTGGTGAACGGGCTCGGCGCCGGGGACGCGTTCGGCGGCGCGCTCTGCCACGGGCTGCTGAACGGCTGGGACCTGGAACGGATCGTGCGGTTCGCGAACGCCGCCGGGGCCATCGTGGCGTCCCGGCTGTCGTGCGCGGACGCGATGCCCACCGCCGCCGAGGTCGAGGGGCTGCTCGCGGCGTCCGGCCCGCCGGCGGCGGGGGAGAGCAAGGAGGTCACCGCGTGAGCGCGGGAACGTTCGCGGAGCGCTACGCCGCCCTGGCCGGGATCAGGGCGGAGCACCCGGAGGCGGTGGCGCGGGCCGCGGCGGGGCGGGTGCGGCCGGCCGGCCCGCCCGGCGCGTCCGGGCCGCTGATGATCATCGCGGCCGACCATCCGGCGCGCGGCGCCCTCGGCGCCGGCGGCGACCCGCTGGCCATGGCCGACCGGCGCGACCTGCTGGAGCGGATGTGCGCCGCGCTGGAGCGGCCGGGGGTGAACGGCGTCCTCGGCACCCCCGACGTGCTGGAGGACCTGCTGCTGCTCGGCGCGCTGGACGGCAAGCTGGTGCTGGGGTCGATGAACCGGGGCGGTCTCGCCGGCGCGTCGTTCGAGATCGACGACCGGTTCACCGCCTACACCGCCGCCGCGATCGCGGCGGCCGGGCTGGACGGCGGCAAGATGCTGCTGCGGGTCGACCCGGCCGACCCCGCCACCGCGCGGACGCTGGAGTCGTGCGGGCGCGCGGTGACCGAGCTGGCCGGCCGCGGGCTGATGGCGATGGTCGAGCCGTTCATGTCCGCGCGCGGCCGGGACGGGCGGATCCGCAACGTGCTGACGCCGGAGGCGATGATCCGCGCGGTCGCGATCGCGTCCGGGCTCGGCGCGACGTCCGCGCACACCTGGCTCAAGGTCCCGGTGGTGCCGGAGATGGAACGGGTCATGGCGGCCTCGACGCTGCCCGCGCTGCTGCTCGGCGGCGAGGTCTCCGCCGATCCGGACGCCGCGCTCGCCGGGTGGCGGGAGGCGCTGAAGCTGCCGACCGTCCGCGGCCTGGTGATCGGGCGGAGCCTGCTGTACCCGCCGGGCGGCGACGTCGCGGCGGCGGTCGACGCGGCGGTGGCGGTCCTGTGAACGCGGGCGGGGAGGGCATGAACATGGGCGTGGACATGGGCGTGGACATCGCTCCGGCGGACGCCGGATGGACGTACTCGGGGCTGCGCGTCGTGACGCTCGGCCCGGGGGAGGAGACGACCGTCGAGACGGGCGACGCCGAAACGCTCGTCCTGCCGCTCGCCGGGTCCTGCCGGGTCGCCGTCACCGTCCCGGGCGAGGCGGCGGCGACGTTCGGCCTGGACGGCCGCGCCGACGTGTTCTCCCGGGTGACCGACTTCGCCTACGCGCCGCGCGACGCGACGGTGGTCGTGTCGTCGCGGGACGGCGGCCGGTTCGCGCTGCCGTCCGCCCGCTGCGAGCGGCGGCTGCCTCCGCGCTACGGTCCGGCGGAGGAGGTGCCGGTCGAGCTGCGCGGGGCCGGGCAGGCCAGCCGCCAGGTCAACAACTTCTGCACCCCGGAGGCGTTCGCGGCCGACCGGCTGATCGCCTGCGAGGTGCTGACGCCCGGCGGGAACTGGTCGTCCTACCCGCCGCACAAGCACGACGAGCCGACGGCGACCGAGTCGGTGCTGGAGGAGATCTACTACTTCGAGGTCGCGGACGGCCCGGACGGCCGGCCCGGCATGGGGTACCAGCGGGTGTACGGCACGGCGGAGCGGCCGATCGACGTGCTGGAGGAGGTCCGCACCGGCGACGTCGTGCTCATCCCGCACGGCTGGCACGGCCCGTCGATGGCGGCGCCCGGCTACGACCTGTACTACCTGAACGTGATGGCGGGCCCCGGCGACGAACGGGCCTGGCGGATCTGCGACGACCCGGCCCACGCCTGGGTCCGCGGCACCTGGGAAGGTCAGCCGACGGACCCGCGGCTCCCGATGAGCTCGGCCGCCGGAGGCGAGCGGGAACGGTGACGGATGCGGCGCCCGCCCCGGCGACGCGGAAAAGGGCCAGCATCTCCTGATCCGAACCGCCGTGCGGGTGTTTCACCGGTTATCGCATGCCGGTGACAAAAACGCCTGCCGGAAATGTGCCCATGGGGCCAAGTGGCGGCGAGCGCCCTGCCGCTAGCTTCCGAATCCTTGCGTTTTCCGAGAAGACCGAGGTGACGGATGACCGCTGTGCGCCGGGCCGACGGAACACCCCGGGTGGTGGTCACCGGGTTCGGCGTCAAGAGCCCGGCGGGCGGCGCCCCGGACGAGGTCGTCGCCGCCGTCTTCTCCGGGAAGTCGCAGGCCGTCCACATCCCCGAACTGCTGGAGGCGGGGACGGCCGTGTCGTACGGATGCCCGGCCCAGCCGTTCGACGAGGAGCGCTACTTCACCCGTCCCGAGCGTCGCCGGCTGGACCGGATGACCCGGCTCGGCGTCGCCGCCGCCGCCGACGCGCTCGCCGACGCGGGTCTGCACGGCGCGGAGCGGCCGGCGCCGGGGCGGCGCGGCGTGTTCGTCGGGACGGCCGCCGCGAACCTGGCGTCGGTGGTCGCGCTCGGCGGGCACGAGCACGCCGGGACCCTGCACCGGGTGCCGGTCCCCGCCGTCCCGATGATCATGCCGAACGCGACCGCCGCGAACATCTCCATCCGGCACGGCTGCGAGGGGCCGTGCCCGACCTACTCGACCGGCTGCGCCAGCGGCGCCACCGCGATCGGGGAGGCCGCCCTCGCGATCCGCGCCGGCCGCGTCGACACCGCCGTCGCGGGCGGCGTCGACGCGATCCTCACGCCGTTCGTGATGGCGGCGTTCGCCCGCATCGGCACGCTCGCCCGCCGCGACGACGCGCCGCACGCCGCGAGCCGCCCGTTCGACGCCGAACGCGACGGGTTCGTCGTCGGGGAGGCCGCCGCGTTCCTGGTGCTGGAGCGCGCCGACCGCGCCGCCGCCCGCGGCGCCCGCGTGCACGGCGAGATCGCCGGATACGCCGCCGCCAGCGACGCCGCCCACATCGTCGCGCCGCGTCCGGACGGCCGCGTCGCCGCCCGCTGCATGGCCGCGGCGCTCGCCGACGCGCGCCTGGACCCGCGCGACATCGGGCACGTCTCCGCGCACGCCACCGGCACCCGGGGCAACGACGCCGCCGAGGCCCTCGCGATCGACCGCTGCTTCGGCGGCGGCGCCCCGCCGGTCACCGCCGCCAAGGGCGTGACCGGGCACATCCTGGGCGCCGGCGGCGCGCTGGAGGCCATCGTCGCGCTGTGCGCCGCCGCGGCCGGCCTCGTCCCGCCGACCGCGAACTTCGCCGGGCCGGACGAGCAGACCGGGCTGATCGACGTGGTGCACGGCGAGGCGCGCGCGATCCCGGTGGCGCCGGTGCTGTCGAACTCGTTCGGGTTCGGCGGGCACGACGCCGCGCTCGTCCTCGCCCCGGTGTAGCGCGGCCCGGGCGCCGCGCTACTCAGCGGTCGGCGCCGCGACCGGGGTTCTCGAGCTGGAAGAAGTTGCTCTGCGCCCCGTCCTTCTTGTGCTCCTGGTAGATGAAGTTGAGCTCGCGCTCGTCGAAGGTGCGGAACCAGTCGTCCCAGGAGATGTGCTCGAGGTTCTCCCCGCCGTACCCGGGGAAGTCGAACAGCAGCCGGCCGGGCCTGCCCCCGTACTCGCTGCCGGGCACGCTGGACGGCTCGGCGCCGCGCTCCTCGGCCCACTGGCGGATCACCTCGTGGTCCGTGGTGACCAGGCTCTTGCCGGTCCGCTCCTCGTGCTGGTCCGGCGAGGTCACCTGCTGCTCGTACCGGTGCTCGCCGCGGATCGGATGGTTCTGCCCGCCCATCGGGTCCCCCTTCCCTCATGGCCGTGCGGCCGGCGCCGCGGCACACGTGCGTCCCGGCGCCTCCCACGGGCGTACCCACCCATCGCGCGCCTAACGGGCGTATCAGTGCGCGGTGGCGAGCGGCTCCCGGCGCTGCCGGTTGCGCGGCGGGCGGCGCCCGCCGACCCCGCCGACGAACGCGCCCGACACGAGCAGGACGACGCCGACCGCCGCGGTGCCGATCGGGACGGCGGTCTTCAGCAGGTTGATCTTCGAGGCGCCGTCGGAGGACTTGTCCTGCAGGGTCTTCTGCGACTCCGGCGTCATCCGCAGGTCCATCTGCCCGACGACGAGGCGTCCCGGTCCCGTCCTCGGCTGCAGGGTGGACAGCACCTTCTGCTCCTGGTCGACCGGTGCGCCGGTGCGCGGGTCGACCCAGAACGTCGCGTCCGCCTGGTAGTAGCGGTCGACCGCGGCCGCGGGGCTATTCTTCCCCCGGCCGAGCAGCTCGCCGGGCACGTCGGGCAGCTTCTGGCCCGGGACCTTGGTGGCGGGGACGTGCTGGACGAACCGCCAGGTGAGGATGCCGTGCACCCGCTCGCTGCCGTCGAACACCGCGGGCCACGGCCGGCGCGTCGCCGGGTCGTAGACGGGCTTGGCCTTCTTCGTGGCGTGCACGGGCCAGAACAGCCCGACCCCCGACTGCCGGACGGTGGCGTCGCCTTCCACGGAGGCGCCGCAGCAGTGGGTGAGCCGGCCGGTGCGCCGGTCGAAGGCGAACCGCTGGTTCTGGATCTCGATCGTGGTGCCCTGCGCGGCGTCCTGCACGACCGTCGCGGACTCCCAGACGGCGATGTCGTCCTGCGAGGACGTGACGTCGCCGCGGACGGTGTTGGTGGCGACGACCGTGGCGCCGGTGACCTGCTTGAGGTGCCCGGCGTCGAAGTAGGTGGCGTTCTCCGCCTGCAGCCGGGTGACCTGGTACACGTCCGTCGGCGCGGCGATCAGCCGCGGGGCGACGTAGAAGCGGACCAGCACGGCGATGATCAGAAGGAACGCGCCCAACCCGGTGAGCACCATGCAGATGACGTTGCGCAATGCCGTCTCCTCGTCCCCGACGTCCTCGCCCCCGATCGCCGGACGGGGTGTCCGGTCCGCACATCGTCCGCTAAGAATGCGCCGAAATGAACGTGTGTGGTCAGGAAAGTAAAAAAATTGTGCGGGCGCCCACCGCCGCCGGGCGGTGTTTGTGCCCCGGGACGGGCGCGCGGTGGTGCGCGAACGGCCCCGCCGCGACCCTGCAACGCCCCCGCCGGGCTGTGAGCGCCAGTTAACGCGGGAGTGATGTCCGGGACCCATACGGGAAATACGCCTTGCCGAGGATCAAGGCATGGAAGCTCGCAACGAACCGGACATGCACCTGGTCGTGGTCGGCCACGGACCGGCCTCGCACCGCCTGGTGGAGGCCCTGCGCGAGCGCGACGGCGCCGGGACGTGGACGGTCACCGTCATCGGCGAGGAGGCGCGCACCGCCTACGACCGGGTGGCGCTGACGACCCACCTGGAGGGCGCGGACCTCGCCTACCCGGCGCACGGCGGCGAGGTCAGCGTCATCACCGGCGAGCGGGTCACCGCGATCGACCGCGCCGCCCGCACCGTGACCACTTCCACCGGGCGGTCCGTCGGCTACGACGCGCTCGTGCTCGCCACCGGCTCGGCGCCGTTCGTGCCGCCGGTCGAGGGCCGGGACCTACCTGGCGTGTTCGTCTACCGCACGATCGACGACCTGGACGCGATCCGCGAGTACGCGCGGGGCCGGGCGACCGGCGCCGTGGTCGGCGGCGGCCTGCTCGGCCTGGAGGCGGCCCGCGCGATCCAGGGCCTCGGCCTGCGCAGCGGCGTGGTCGAGGTCGCGCCGTGGCTGATGCCGCGCCAGCTGGACGAGGGCGGCGGCGCGATGCTGCGCCGCCACATCGAGGCCCTCGGCATGGCGGTGCACGCGGGCGCGCCGATGGAGCGGCTGGAGGCGGGCCCGGACGGCGCCGTCGCGGGCATCGCGCTCGCCGGCGGCGCGCGGATCGACGCCGAGGTCGTGGTGTTCTCCGCGGGCATCCGGCCGCGCGACGAGCTCGCCCGCCTCTGCGGGCTGCCGGTGGGGGAGCGCGGCGGGATCGTCGTCGATGACACCTGCCGCACCGAGGACCCGGCGATCTGGGCGATCGGCGAGTGCGCGCTCGTCGGCGGGATGGTGTACGGGCTGGTCGGGCCATGCTTCTCCATGGCGGAGGTGGTCGCCGACCGACTGCTGTCGCCGTCGAGCACGGCGGTGTTCGACGGGGCCGACATGTCGACGAAGCTGAAGCTGATGGGCGTGGACGTCGCCAGCTTCGGCGACCCCTTCGCCGGCCCCGACCAGGGCGCGCTCGGCGTGACCTACACCGACCCGGTCGCCGGCGTCTACAAGAAGCTCATCGTCAGCGACGACGCCAAGACCCTGCTCGGCGGCGTGCTGGTCGGCGACGCCGAGTCGTACGGGACGCTGCGCGCCTACGTCGGGGGGAGCCTGCCGGGCGCTCCCGAGCAGATGCTGTTCGGCGGGACGGAGGCCGCGGGCGGCGACCTGCCGGGCGCCACCGTCATCTGCTCCTGCAACAACGTGACCGCCGAGACGATCCGCGGCGCGATCGCGGCGGACTCCCTCACCGACGTGCCCGCGGTGAAGGGCTGCACGAAGGCGGGGACGAGCTGCGGCAGCTGCGTCCCGCTGGTGAAGCGGATCCTGGACGCCGAGCTGACCGCCGCCGGCATCGAGGTCAGCAAGGCGATCTGCGAGCACTTCGACTACAGCCGCGCCGAGCTGTTCGACATCATCCGGGGCGGGCGGGTCACCAGCTTCACCCAGCTCGTCCAGGAGCACGGCCGGGGCCGGGGCTGCGACATCTGCAAGCCCGCCGTCGCGTCCATCCTCGCCAGCCTCGGCAACGGGCACATCCTGGAGGGCGAGCAGGCCGCGCTGCAGGACACCAACGACCACTTCCTGGCCAACCTGCAGAAGAACGGCACCTACTCGGTCGTCCCCCGCGTCCCCGGCGGCGAGATCACCCCGGAGAAGCTGATCGTGATCGGCGAGGTGGCCCGCGACTTCGGCCTCTACACCAAGATCACCGGCGGGCAGCGGATCGACCTGTTCGGGGCCCGGGTCGAGCAGCTCCCGGAGATCTGGAAGCGCCTGGTCGACGCCGGGTTCGAGTCCGGGCACGCCTACGGCAAGGCGCTGCGCACGGTGAAGTCGTGCGTCGGGTCGACGTGGTGCCGGTACGGCGTGCAGGACTCGGTCGCGATGGCGATCCGGCTGGAGCTGCGGTACCGGGGGCTGCGCGCCCCGCACAAGCTGAAGTCGGCGGTGTCGGGCTGCGCCCGCGAGTGCGCGGAGGCGCAGAGCAAGGACTTCGGCGTCATCGCCACCGAGAACGGCTGGAACCTCTACCTCGCCGGCAACGGCGGCATGCGGCCCCGGCACGCCGACCTGTTCGCCTCCGACCTGTCCGACGAGGAGCTGATCCGCACCATCGACCGCTTCCTGATGTTCTACATCCGCACCGCCGACCGGCTGCAGCGCACCGCGAGCTGGATGGAGGCGCTGGACGGCGGCATCGACTACCTCCGCGAGGTCATCGTGGACGACCGGCTCGGCATCTGCGCCGAGCTCGACGCCGCGATGGAGCGCCACGTCGCCGGCTACAGCGACGAATGGCGCGACACCCTCGCCGACCCCGACCGGATGCGCCGGTTCGTCTCGTTCGTCAACGCGCCGCAGACCCCCGACCCGAGCATCGAGTTCGAGGTCGAGCGCGAGCAGATCAAGCCCGTGCTCCTGCCCTTGGAGGTCAAGTGAACCGGGACCGGATCGTCGTCGTCGGGAACGGGATGGCCGGGGCCCGGTTCGTCAGCGAGCTGCGCTCCCGCGACCCCGGCGTGCCGGTCACAGTGTTCGGCGCGGAGACGCAGCGGCCCTACAACCGGGTGCTGCTGTCGAACGTCCTCGCCGGGATGACCAGGCCGGACCACATCAGCCTGGTCGACGCGGCCTGGTACGCCTCGCACGGGGTGGACGCCAGGCTCGGCGTCGAGGTCGTCCGCATCGACCGGGAGGCGCGCGCCGTGCACGCCTCCGACGGGACCGTCACCCGCTACGGCACGCTGGTGCTGGCCACCGGCAGCACCGCGTTCATCCCGCCGATGCCCGGCCTGGAGGACGGGCTGCCCGGCGGCGCGCTGGTGTTCCGCACGCTGGAGGACTGCCGGCGGATCTCCGAGCTGGCCGAGACGGCGGAACGCGCGGTGGTGGTCGGCGGCGGGCTGCTCGGCATCGAGGCGGCGCGCGGGCTGATGGGCCGCGGCCTGGAGGTGACCGTCCTGCACCTGGCCGGGCACCTGATGGAACGCCAGCTCGACCCCGCCGCCGGGCGGGTGCTGGCGCGGACCCTCGCGAGCCTCGGCATCGGCACCCGCGTGCAGGCCAACGTCGCGGGGCTGCGCATCGCCGGCACCGGCGACGACCGGGTGGTCACCGGTGTCGAGCTGGCCCTGCCGGACGGCGGCCGCGAGGTGATCGACACCGACCTGGTCATCCTGTCGTGCGGGGTGCGCCCCGAGGTGTCGCTGGCCCGCGACGCCGGGCTCGCGGTCGGCCGGGCGATCGTCGTGGACGACGAGCTGCGCTCGGTCACCGACCCGTCCGTCCGCGCCATCGGGGAGTGCTCCGAGCACCGCGACGAGGTGTACGGGCTGGTCGCGCCCGCGTGGGAGCAGGCGGGCGTGCTGGCCGGGCTGCTCGCCGGCACCGATCCCGCCGCGCGCTTCACCGGCGCCCGGCAGATCACCCGGCTGAAGGCGGCCGGCATCGAGCTGGCGTCGATGGGGGAGACGCACTTCGGCGACGAGGACGACGGCGTCGAGGTCGTCCGGTTCACCGACGCGGCGCGCGGCACCTACAAGAAGGCGGTGATCCGGGACGGCCGGCTGATCGGCGCGATCCTGCTCGGCGAGACCTCCGCCGCCGGATCGCTCACCCAGCTCTACGACCGGGCCTCGCCGCTGCCGTCCGAGCGGCTGGACCTGCTGTTCCCCGGGCTCGGCGGCGCCCCGGAGGCGGCCTCGCCGGTGCGGATGCCGGACGCGGCGACGGTCTGCAACTGCAACAACGTCAGCAAGGGGCAGATCCGCGCCTGCTGGCAGGACGGCGCCCGCACCGCCGACGAGGTCTCCCGGCGGACCCGGGCCGGCACCGGCTGCGGGAGCTGCCGGGAGGCTCTGGAGGGCATCGTGTCCTGGCTGGACGAGCAGGAGTCGGTCGACGCCTGAGCCAATAACTCGAACACTAGTGTTCGGTTTTCCGGTGTCCGGCGGTACGCTAACTCGAACAATGGTGTTCGAGTTAGGAGTCGCCATGCACGACCACGCGCTCACGCCCTCGGCGCACCCGCCCGGCGCGCACCCGGACGGGCCGCACGCCGACCCCCGCCGCTGGCGGGCGCTCGCCCTGCTGTGCGTCGCCCAGTTCATGCTGATCATCGACATCACCGTGGTGAACGTGGCGCTGCCCTCGATCGCCGCGGACCTCTCGCTCGGCCGCGGCGGCCAGACCTGGGTCGTCACCGCCTACTCGCTGTGCTTCGGCGGCCTGCTGCTGCTCGGCGGACGGCTCGCCGACGCGCTCGGCCGCAGGCGCGCCCTCCTGCTCGGGCTCGCGCTGTTCACCGCCGCGTCACTGGTCTCCGGCCTCGCCGGGACCGGGGGAGTGCTCGTCGCCGGGCGCGCCGCGCAGGGCGTCGGCGCCGCGCTGCTGTCCCCGGCCGCGCTGTCGATCGTCACCACGACCTTCCGCGGTCCCGAACGCAACCGCGCCCTCGGCGTGTGGGCGGCCGTCGGCGGAACCGGCGCGGCCGTGGGCGTGCTGGTCGGCGGGCTGCTCACCAGCGGGCCGGGCTGGGAATGGGTGTTCTTCGTCAACGTCCCCGTCGGGCTGGCCGTGCTGGCCCTGGTGCCGCGGACCGTCGCGTCCGTGCCGCCGGTGCGCGGGCCGCTCGACCCGGCAGGCGCGGTGACCGCCACCCTCGCCGCCGCGGCGCTCATCTACGGCCTGGTCAAGGCGGGAGAGGACGGCTGGGACGCGGTGTCGGCGCTCGTCCCGATCGGAGGCGCCGTCTTCCTCGCGGCCGGTTTCGTGCTGATCGAGCGGACCGTGCGGACCCCGCTGGTCCCGCCCGGCCTGCTGCGGCGCCGGACGGTCGCCTCCGGCAACGCGCTGATGGTGTCGGCGTCGGTGCTGCTGCTGTCGGGGTTCTTCCTGTGCTCGCAGTACCTGCAGAATCTGCTGCACTTCTCCGCGGTGAAGACGGGCCTGGCCTTCCTCCCGGCCGCCGTCGCCACGATCGCGGGCGCGCACCTCGCGTCCCACCTGGTCGGCCGGATCGGCGGACGGCCCGTCGCGGCGGCCGGGTTCGCGGTCGCGGCGGCCGGCGCGCTGCTGCTGTCCCGGGCCCCCTCCGGCGGCCACGCCTGGCCGGACGTGCTGCCCGGCTTCGTGCTGCTGTCGCTCGGCGTGGGCGCCGGATTCGTGTGCGCCACCACGACCGCGATGAACGGCATCGGCCACGAGGAGGCGGGCCTGGCCTCCGGCGTCGTCAACACCGGCCACGAGATCGGCGGCGCCCTCGGCGTCGCGCTCGCCACCGCCCTCGCCGGCGCGAGCATCGGCGGCCACACGGCCGGCGGGTTCCACACCGCGTTCACGGTGTTCGGCGTGATCGCCGCCGCCGTCGCGGTCCTCGCGCTCGCCCTCGTCCCGGCCGGGCGGCCCGAACCCGGAGACGGCCCGCTCTTCGCGCACTGAGCCGCCGCCCGCCGAGCCTCTACCCTGGCCCCATGACCTCCGCGACCCGCCGCCGCGCCGACGCCGAGCGCAACATCGAGGCCATCCTCGACGCCGCGCTCGACCGGCTCGGCCGCGACCCCTCGGCCGGCATGACGGAGATCGCCAAGGCGGCCGGGGTCGGGCGGGTCACCCTCTACGGGCACTTCCCGTCCCGGGAGGCGCTGGTGGACACCCTGTTCGACCGGTCGCTCGCCGACGCCGACGCCGTCCTCGGCGCCGTCGACATCGACGCCGGGCGGGCGGACGAGGCCCTCGCGCGCCTCGTCCGCTCGTCCTGGCGGGTCCTGGACCGGCAGCGGACGGTCCTGGCGGTCGCGCTGCGGGTGCTCGGCCCCGAACGGGTCCGCGACCGGCACGCCGCCGTGTTCGCCCGCCTCGAGCGCCTGCTGCGGCGGGGCCGCGAGGAGGGCGCGTTCTCCGCCGCCGCGCCGCCCGGCTGGCAGGCCACCGCGGTCTACTCGCTGATGCACGCCGCCGCGCAGGAGGTGGACGAGGGCCGGCTGGACGCCGCGCAGGCCGCGGAGACGCTCGTCTGGACGATCTTGGGCGCCCTGCGCGGCGGCCCGGCCGGGACCGGCCGGTAGGCTCCGCCGCATGGCCGTCTACGCCCTGGGTGACCAGGAACCCGACATCCATCCGACCGCGTACGTCCATCCGGCCGCGACCGTCATCGGGTCGGTGACGCTCGGCGAGGGCGCCACCGTCTGGCCCGGGGCCGTGCTGCGCGGCGACTACGGCTCCATCACCGTCGGCGCCCGCACGTCCGTGCAGGACGGCACGGTCGTGCACACCACCGAGGAGTGGCCGACCGTCATCGGCGCCGACTGCGTCGTCGGCCACAACGCCCACCTCGAGGGCTGCGTCGTCGAGGACCGCTGCCTCATCGGGTCCGGCTCCGTCGTGCTCAACCGCGTCCGCGTGGAGACCCGCGCCGTCGTGGGGGCGGGCGCCGTCGTCACCGAGGGCGCCGTCGTCCCCTCCGAGCACACCGCGCTCGGCGTCCCCGCCAAGGCCAGGCCCGGCGGCATCGACGAGAAGTGGCACGCCGAGGCGGTCGCGATGTACGTCGCCAACGGCCGCCGCTACGCCGCCGAGCTCGAGCTGATCCGGCCCTGACGCGGGGAGGCGCACATGCTCGACGGACGGCCCCTCATCGACGCCCACGTCCACACCGCGCGGCTGCCGACCCTGCCCCCGGCGTGGCGGCAGTGGGCCGAGGAGTTCGGCTCCGCGCACCCCTGGCAGGACCTCTACGACGACTCCGGCACCCTCGTCCCCGAACGCGTCGACGCCTACTTCGAGGCCGAGGGCGTGGACGTCGCGCTGCTGCTGTGCGAGTACAGCCCGAAGACGACCGGGTACCAGCCCATCGAGGACCTGGTGCCGCTGCTCAAGCACAACCCGCGCCGCTTCAAGCCGATCGCCAACCTCAACCCGCACCTGCACTACCCGATCGACGCCGAGCTGGAGCGCCAGCTCGGCTTCGGCGCCGTCGCGCTGAAGCTGCATCCGGTGCACGGCGGGTTCAGCGTCGCCGACCCCGACCTGTACCCGGCCTACGCGGTGTGCCGGGACGCGGGCGTCCCGGTCGTCGTGCACTGCGGCACCAGCTCGTTCCCCGGCTCGGCCAACCGGTACGCCGACCCCACGCCGATCGACGACGTGCTCCGCCACTTCCCGGGGCTGACGTTCGTGCTCGCGCACGGCGGCCGCGGCTGGTGGTACGACGCCGCCGCGTTCCTCGCGCTGTCCCGCGAGGAGGTCTGGATCGAGCTGTCGGGACTGCCGCCCCGCCGCCTCCCCGAGTACTACGCCCGGTACGACCTGAAGCGGCTCGCGCGCAAGTTCGTCTTCGGCACCGACTGGCCCGGCGTCCCCGGCATCGCCCGCAACGCCCGGGCCATCGCCGGCCTCGGCCTGGACGAGGAGACCGTGTCCCTCGTCCTCGGCGGCAACGCGATGCGGATCTACCCCGGAATCGCGGGCGGACCGGAATCGGGTCGCGGCGCCGGCGGCTGATCCGGACGACCGAAAAAGGGAAAGCGGTTTCACGGCCGCGCGAACGGTGATCGGGCCGGTACCCGCGGGGCGCCCGGCGCTCCCCGACCCCCACCGGAGGCCGCCATGCTCGCGATCGTCGCCGCCGTCGTCTTCGCGCTCGCCCTGCTGTTCGACCTGGCCGACGTGTCCTCGGACGCCATCAACAACGGGACGCTGACCGTCCTCGGCCTGCTGCTGCTCTCGCTGCACTTCGCCGGCGTCGGCACCGGCACGGACTGGCGTCACTACACGCGCCGCCGCCGGCGCCGCTGACCGCCGTTCCGCCGCGGTGGCCCCATGCGCCCCGGGGCGCTAAGAAATCTACAATGTAAAGGCGCCGGGCCGTGTCATTCGCCGGTCTCCCGCGCGAACCCGCGCAGGGCGTCCGGGTCCACCACCGTGATCTTCCGGCGGCCCGTCCGCACCAGGCCCGCGCGGCGCAGCGCCGCGAGGGCGCGGGCCACGGTCTCGCGGGAGGCGTCCATCCAGCTGCCCAGCTCCTCCTGCGACAGCGGCGGCCCGATGCCGACCGAGCCGTCCGCGGCGGGCGGGGCGTACCGCGCCGACAGATCGGCCAGGTGCGACAGCAGCATCGCCAGCCGCCGCGGGCCCTGCGCGGACACGTTCGCCTGCACCCGCCGGTCCGCGTCGTCCAGCCGGCGCACGAACGTGCCGCTGACCAGCAGCCACACGCCGGGATGGGCGTCCAGGAACGCGGTGAACCGGGCCGCCGGCACCACCAGCGCGCGGACGGCGGTCAGCGCCGTCACGGTCGCCGACCGCTGCCGGCTGCCGAGCACCGCGCTCTCGCACACCAGGTCGCCGGGGCCGCGCACGGCCAGCACGACCTCGTGGCCGTCCGGCGTCGACGACGTCGCCTTCGCCCAGCCGGACCGGATGACGATGATGTGGTCGGAGTCCTCGCCCTGGTAGCACAGCGGGGCCCGCGCCGGGTAGTTGCGCGGCCGCGCCGCCGCCTCGAGGGCGGCGCGCTGCGCCGGGTCCAGCTCGGCCCAGAAGCCGTCGCCGCGGCCGGCCGGGAAGGGGGCGGCGAACCCGCCGCGCGATGGGGTCCTGGTGTTCACGGGGTGCCGGCTTTCCGAGCCCCGCCGGGCTCACGGGTCGGGACGGTCCGCCGGCGCGCGCCGCTGCGCGCCGGCCGGTGAACCGGTATCCGCGGCAGATGGGGGGAGTGGGGCGGTGAGGCCCAGTGCCGCGGATACCGGTCCGCTCGTGCGGCCGCCGCGGCCGGACCCGGTGCCCGGTCGACGGCCGTCATCGCCCGTCCCGCGGCGGCGTGCGTGCTCTCCGCATGTCCCTAGGAGAACCCCTCATTGAGCCATATGCTGCGCGCGCGGGCACCCCGCGTCTGCGTCATCTGACACTTTCGGGGAAAATTGCAGCCGAGGTTTCTCCGCGCCGAGACCCGGGGGTGTCCCCGGCGCCGCCGGGGCTAACGGGCGAGGGCGTTCAGCAGCCGGTTGACGGGGCTGGAGAGGTTCCAGGCGTCGGCCAGCTCCACCAGGGCCTCGGCGTCCCGCGGCTCGGCGGGCAGCCGGTCGTCCAGCTTCGCCAGTTCCGGCGCGTCGATGTCGGTGACGACCCGGACCACCGTCTCGGCGGACGCCAGGTACTCCCGCGCCGCCTCCATCCGCTTGCGGGCGCCCGCCGGGAACCCGTCGGTGATCCCCGCGTCCAGCGCCGCCAGGATGCCGTCCACCGACCCGAACCGGGTGATCAGCGCGGCGGCGGTCTTGTCGCCGACGCCCGGCACGCCCGGCAGCCCGTCGCTGGGGTCGCCGCGCAGCGTCGCGTAGTCGCCGTAGCCGCGGCCGGGGATGCCGTACTTGGCCGCCACCTCCGCCTCGTCCATCACCTGCAGGTTCCGGATGCCGCGCGCGGTGTACAGCACCGACACCGGGCCGGTGTCGTCGACGAGCTGGAACAGGTCGCGGTCGCCGGTGACGATGTCGACCGGGCCGTCCGCCGCGCCCCGCACCGCGAGGGTGCCGATGACGTCGTCGGCCTCGTAGCCCGCGACGCCCACGCGGGCGAGCCCGACCGCGTCCAGCACCGCGTCGATCACCGGCAGCTGCGCCTCCAGCGCGTCCGGGGTCTGGTCGCCGCCGTCCTCGGCGACCCGGTGCGCCTTGTAGGACGGCAGCGCCTCGACCCGGAACGCCGGCCGCCAGTCGGCGTCCATGCAGCAGACGAGGCGGTCGGGGGAGCGGTCCTGGACGAGCCGGGCGATCATGTCGATCAGGCCGCGGACGGCGTTCACCGGCGTCCCGTCCGGCGACGTCACCGACTCGGGCACCCCGTAGAAGGCGCGGAAGTACAACGACGGCGTGTCCAGCAGCATCAGCCCGCTCATGGGCTCATGCTCCCACGCGGCCCCGACATCCCCGCCGTGACACGTCAGACGACCTGGACGGCGAGCACGCAGGTGTCGTCGTCGGGATTGGCGGCGCCGAGCGAGCGCAGCACGTGGTCGATGACCGCGTCGGGCCCGGCGCCCGGCCGCTCCCGGGCGGCGGCGAGCAGCATCCGGAACCCGTCGGCGAGGTCGCGGTCGCGGCGCTCCACGAGGCCGTCGGTGTAGAACAGCAGCAGGTCGCCGCGGTGCAGCCGGGTGATGACCGACTCCAGGTCCGGGGCGTCCAGCGCGCCGAGCAGCACCCCCTCGGGCGCCGCCAGCAGCTCCGCGGCGCCGTCGCGCAGCAGCAGCGGCGGCGGGTGCCCGGCCCGCGCCCAGGTCAGCACGCGCGGACCCGGCTCGTAGCGGGCGGCGACGGCGCCCGCGGTCAGCGGCCGGTCCCTCCCGCGCGCCGGCGCCTCGAGCGGCATCCGGTTCAGCAGCATCCGGTTCAGCGACGCCAGCATCCGGTCGGGGGCCGCGCCGGTGCACGCCAGGCCGCTGAGGGCGCCCCGCACCCGCGCCATCGCGGCCGCGGCCGGCGGCCCGTGCCCGGACACGTCGCCGATCGCCAGGAACACCTCGTCCTCCGACAGCGCGGTCGCCTCGTACCAGTCGCCGCCGACCCGCGTCTCGCTGCACGCGGGCAGGTAGCGGACGGCGGCCCGCAGCCCGGGCAGCTCGCGGGGGCCGCGGGGCAGCGGCAGCAGGGCCCGCTGGATCTCCACGGCGGTGTGCCGCTCCTCGGCGACGCGGCGCCGCCGGCGACCCAGTTGCAGGCGGGTCGCGGCCATCAGCTCGTCGCGGTGCCGCGGCGAGGCGTCCTGGAAGACGACGTGGAGCGCGGCCGGCTCGCCGCCGGCGTCCAGGACGGGCTCGGCCATCACCCGCAGGTGCCGGACGGCGTTCCCGGCGCGGACGCGCAGCTCCGCGTCGGCGGGCTCGCGCCGGACGAGCAGGGTGCGCATGAGGTGCTCGGCGTGCGGCAGGTCGGCGGGGACGACGTGGCCGGTGAGCCGGCCGAGCGGCGGCGGCCCGGCCGCCGGGTCCCGCCCGAACAGCTCGTACAGCCGGGCGGACCAGCGGGCCTCGCCGGTGGCCAGGTCCCAGCGGGCCCAGCCGAGGTCGCCGAGCCGCTGCACGAGCGCGAGCTGCGCGGCGAGGTCACCGGGGTCGGCGGCGGGCTCGGCGGGCGGCGCGGCGGCGCCGGGACCGGCGGGACCGCCGTCCGGCGCCGTGCGCGGCTCGGGCACGCCACCGTGGGCCGGGTGCCCGCCGGGCACATCGGGGTCGGCGCCGACCAGCAGCGCGGCGGCCGTCTCCGGCTCCATCCCGGAGTCGGAGGCCAGCTCCAGCAGGTGGTCGTAGGCGGCCTCCACGCCGCAGCCGAACCGCTCGGCCAGCATGCCCTTGGCCTGTTCGACGACGGCGGCGGCGCGGACCGCGCCGGGTTCGGCGGCCGGGTCCCCGGGGCGCGCCGCGTCTCGGTCGTGCCGCACCGGCTCAGCCGCGCCGCGCCGGCGCGGGCGGGCCGGAGCGGCGGCGCCCCGGACCTGTTGGGATCATTGCTGGGATCCTGGTGCGGTATCCGAGGCGGTACGAACTGTGTCGGAGCACGGACAGAATGTAACAGGAGCAGGTCACAGGGAGGAGGAAGCGGTGGACGACGGCGCGGCCCGCGCCCTGCGGCGTCCGGCCCGGCCACCGCGACCGGTATGGAGACGGATGTGACAACGGAGTTGTATCCGCGCGAGCGCCTCGGACGGGTGCGGGAGGCCACCGCGCAGGCCGGCCTCGGCGCGGTGCTGCTGACCCCCGGCCCGGACCTGCGCTACGTCACCGGGTACGACGCCAAGCAGCTGGAGCGGCTCACCTGCCTGGTGGTGCCGGCCGGCGGCGAGGCGTTCCTGGTCGTCCCGCGGCTGGAGCTGCCGGCGGCGCGGGAGTCGCCCGCGGGCTCGCTCGGCGTGGAACTGGTGCCCTGGGACGAGACCGACGACCCGTACGCGCTGGTCGCGCGCCGGCTGCCCGGCGGCCTGGCGTCGGTGGGCGTGGCCGACCGGATGTGGGCGGTGATGGCGCTGCGGTTCCGCGCCGCGCTGCCGGGCGCCGAGCAGGTCGCGGCGGGCGGCGTGCTGCGGGAGCTGCGGATGCGCAAGAGCGCGGCCGAGGTGGCGGCGCTGCGCGAGGCGGGCGCGGCGATCGACCGGGTGCACCGCCGCGTCCCGGACCTGCTGCGGGCCGGGCGGACCGAGCGCGAGATCGGCCGGGACATCGCCGAGGCGATCCTCGACGAGGGGCACGAGGCGGTCGACTTCGTGATCGTCGGGTCGGGCCCGAACGGAGCGAACCCGCACGCCGAGCTGTCGGACCGGGTGGTCCGGCGCGGCGATCCCGTGGTCGTCGACATCGGCGGGACGATGCCGAGCGGCTACTGCTCGGACTCCACCCGCAACTACTGCGTGGGCGAGCCGCCCGCCGACTACGCCGCGTACTTCGCGGTGCTGGAGGAGGCGCAGCGCGCCTCGTGCGAGGCGGTCCGGCCGGGCGTGACTCCGGAGGCGGTGGACGCGGCGGCCCGCGACGTCATCGCGGCGGCGGGGCACGGCGAGCACTTCTTCCACCGCACCGGGCACGGCATCGGCCTGGAGTCGCACGAGGACCCCTACATCGTGGCGGGGAACCGCGAGCCGCTGGAGCCGGGAATGGCGTTCTCGATCGAGCCGGGCATCTACCCGGGCCCGCACGGCGCCCGCATCGAGGACATCGTCGTGTGCACCGAGGACGGTTACGAGCCGATGAACGTGACCGGGCGCGGCTTGGTGGTCGTCGGCTGAGGCCCCGTGCCCGGAGCGCTTCCGGGATGACGCGCGCGGAGGGCGCGGGTGGATTTCCGCCCGCGCCCTCCGCTTGTTTCGGATGGCGGAAAATAGCCCGGAAACGGGTCGGTAACGATCTCTGTACCAAATGCGTCAGCCGGTGCCGCGCGTATTGCGATCCGGCCGTCCCGCCCTGTACGACCTTGTTTCAAGTTACGCCGGGGTAGCGCTTGTCAAGCAGAGGAGACGCCGTGGCAGAGGTCGACCTGACCAGCGTCGGGAAGGTGTATCCCGACGGGACGCGGGCCGTGACCGACCTGAACCTCAGCATCGCCGACGGCGAGTTCCTGGTGCTGGTCGGACCGTCCGGCTGCGGCAAGACCACCGCCCTGCGGATGGTCGCCGGCCTGGAGGACATCTCCGAGGGGACCGTCGCGATCGGCGGCCGCGCCGTCAACCGGGTCCCGGCGCGCGACCGCGACGTCGCCATGGTCTTCCAGAGCTACGCCCTCTACCCGCACCTGTCGGTGCGCGACAACATCGGGTTCGGGCTGTCGCTGCGCAAGCTGCCCAAGAAGGAGATCCGGCAGAAGGTCGACCACGCCGCCGAGATCCTCGGCCTGACCGACCACCTGGAGCGCAAGCCGCGCAACCTGTCGGGCGGCCAGCGCCAGCGGGTCGCGATGGGCCGCGCGATCGTCCGCGAGCCGCAGGCGTTCCTGATGGACGAGCCGCTGTCCAACCTCGACGCCAAGCTGCGCGTCCAGATGCGCGCCGAGATCGCCCGCCTCCAGCGCGACCTCGGCGTCACCACGATCTACGTCACGCACGACCAGACCGAGGCGATGACGCTCGGCGACCGGGTCGCGGTGATGAAGAAGGGCGAGCTCCAGCAGGTGGCACCGCCGCAGGAGCTCTACGACCGGCCGGCGAACCTGTTCGTCGCCGGCTTCATCGGCTCACCCGCCATGAACCTGCTGCACGGCACCCTGTCCGGGGACGCGGCGAACCCGCGCCTGGAGATCGGCGGCCAGACCCTGGCGCTCGCCGGCGAGGCGCTGACCGCGCGCCCCGCCCTGGCGTCCTACCTCGGGCGCGACCTCGTCGTCGGCATCCGCCCCGAGGACATGGAGGACTCCGAGCTCGTGGACGCGCCCGAGGGGTCCGGGCTGACCTCCACCGCCGACCTGGTGGAGGCGATGGGCTCGGACGTGCTGGTCCATTTCGCGGTCGAGGCCGCCCAGGTCGTCACCGAGGACACCAAGGAGCTCGCCCGCGACGCGGGGACCGACGTGCTGGGGCACATGGAGCGCCCCCGCACGGACCTCGTCGCGAGGTTCAGCCCCCGCACCCGCGTGAAGGTCGGCGACCCGGTGACGATCCGCGTCGACACCGGTCGCCTGCACTTCTTCGATATCGAGTCCGGCGCGTCGATCTGGGGATCGGACGACGCCGGATCGCCCAGGAAGGATGAGGGATGAGCGTCAGCAGAGGTGTGATGGGCCGCAGGACGGTGGGGGCCGCCGTGGCGGCGGGACTGCTGCTGTCGGCCGCGGCCGCGTGCGGCGGCGGGGACGACGACAAGGGCGGCGGCTCGAAGACCTCGGCCGGGGGGACGGAGCTGAAGGGCGTCACCGTCTCGGTGGCCGCGAAGTGGACCGGCACGGAGGAGACCAACTTCCGCAAGGTCCTGCAGGCGTTCGAGAAGCAGACGGGCGCGACCGTCCAGTACGCCTCCACCGGTGAGAACACCGATGCCTACCTCGGCCCGAAGCTGGCGGCGCACAACCCGCCGGACGTGGCGATCCTGCCGCAGCCCGGCCTGATGAACCAGTACGCCGCCAAGGGCCAGCTGAAGCCGCTCGCCCCCGACGCGGTGTCGGAGGTGTCGCAGAACTTCTCGCCGTACTGGAAGGACCTCGGCTCCTACCAGGGCAAGACCTACGGCGTCATCGCCAAGGCGGCCTACAAGTCGATCATCTGGTACCGGCCGCAGGCGTTCTCCGACGCCGGCGTCCAGCCCCCGGTGACCTGGGCGGACCTGGTGAAGGGCGCCGGCACCCTGCAGGACTCCGGCACCACCCCGTTCACGCTGGCCGCCGGCGCGCAGGACGCCTGGACGCTGACCGACTGGTTCGAGAACGTCTACCTCTCACAGGCCGGCCCCGACAACTACGACAAGCTGGCCAAGCACGAGATCAAGTGGACGGACCCGACGGTCGCCAAGGCGCTGCAGACGCTCGCCGAGATCTGGGGCAAGCCGCAGTTCCTCAACGGCGGCCTCGCCACCGCGACCAAGACCAAGTTCGACGAGTCGATCACGCAGGTGTTCGGCCAGAACAAGGCCGCGATGGCCTACGGCGGCGACTTCGCCGCGGCCAACATCGGCACCACGAAGGCCAAGGTCGGCACGGACGCGAAGGTGTTCGCCTTCCCCAAGGCCGGCGACACCGCCCCGGCGGTCATCGGCGGTGACGTCGCGGTCGCGATGAAGGACGGCAAGGGCGCGCAGGCGCTGATGAAGTTCCTCGCCTCCCCGGCGGCCGGCAAGGTCTGGGCCGGGCTCGGCGGCTACCTCACGCCGAACAAGGCCGTGCAGCCGGATGCCTACTCCGACCCGATCGCCAAGCAGCTGATCCAGCAGATGCAGCAGGCCGGCGACAACGCCCGCTACGACATGTCCGACCTGACGCCGGCCGCGTTCGGCGCGACGCCGGGCGCGGGCGAGTGGGAGGCGCTGCGCCAGTTCGTGAGCAAGCCCACCGATGTCAAGGGCACGCAGGCCAAGCTGGAGGCCGCGGCCGCCAAGGCGTACAAGTAGGGGAGCGGACGACCCCGGATGAAGCCTACGAATGAGGGGGTGCCGCCGGCCGCCACGGCCGGCGGCGCCGCCGCCGTCTCCGTCCCGGCCGCCCCCCGGCGCGGGCGCGGCGCGGGCGAGCGGCTGAAGCCGCCGTCCTGGCTGGCGCTGACGTTCCTGCTGCCCGCGCTGCTGCTGCTCGGCTTCCTGGTCGTGTACCCGATCGTCTACTCGGTGATCCGCAGCTTCTTCGACGCCTCGGGCGGCTCGTTCGTCGGCATCGACAACTACACCGGGGTGTTCGAGGGGCACGACAACCTCGTGGCGGTGCGCAACACCGTCGTGTGGGTCGTGGTGGCGCCCACGATCGTGACTATCATCGGGCTGTTCTTCGCCGTGCTCACCGAGCGGATCCGGTGGGCGACGGCGTTCAAGCTCGTGGTCTTCATGCCGATGGCGATCTCGTTCCTCGCCTCCGGCGTCATCTTCCGGCTGGTGTACCAGCAGGACCCCGACCAGGGGGTGGCGAACGCGGCGCTGGTCGCGATCCACGACACCTTCGAGTCGGGCACCAGCTATCCGGGTGCGGGCCCGCGCAACGGCGGCGACCAGCTCGTCCACCAGCAGGGCGGCGCCGTGCTCACCTCCCGCCCGGCCTCGGCGGGGCAGACCGCGCTGCTGCCCCTGGTGAAGGTCAAGCCGGAGTACCTGCCGAAGGACGCCGAGCCCGCCGCGCAGCCGCCCGCCGCCAAGGCGGGGCAGCTGACCGGGACGGTCTGGTTCGACTTCACCAAGGGCGGCGGCGGCGAGCTGAACAAGCCGAACGCCGGTGAGAGCGGCCTGCCCGGCATCAAGGTGGAGGCGGTCCGCGACGGCAAGGTCGTCGCCAAGGCGACCACCGCCGCCGACGGGACGTTCACGCTGAAGAAGGTGCCGTCCGGCCCGGTCACGGTGCGGCTGCCGAAGGGCAACTTCACCGCCTCCTACGGCGGCGCCGAATGGCTCGGCAGCACCCTGATCACTCCCGCGATCATCGGGTCGTACCTGTGGGTGTGGTCGGGATTCGCGATGGTGCTGATCGCCGCGGGCCTGGCCGCCATCCCGCGCGACGCGCTGGAGGCGGCCCGGGTGGACGGCGCGACCGAGTGGCAGGTGTTCCGGCGGGTGACGATCCCGCTGCTGGCGCCCGTGCTGATGGTCGTGCTGGTCACGCTCGTCATCAACGTGCTGAAGGTCTTCGACCTGGTGTTCATCATCGGCGGCGGCGATCCGAACGCCAACGTGCTGGCGCTGGAGATGTGGACCAAGTCGTTCGGCGGCGGCAACGACCCGGGCTCCGGCAGCGCGATCGCCGTGCTGCTGTTCCTGCTGGTGCTGCCCGCCATGCTGTTCAACATCCGGCGACTGCGGCAGGAGCGCAAATGAGCACCGCGGACGGCACTGACGTCACCCCGGACGGCGCTCCGGGCGGCGCCGGCGGGACCGCCGCCGCGCCGGAGAAGGACCCCGCGGCGAACGGGGCGGCCGGGGCGCCGCGCCGGGGCCTGGCCGCCCGCCTGGTCGGCCGGGCCGGCGGCACCGTCGCGCAGGTGCTGCTGGTGCTGGTCGCGCTGTTCTGGCTGGTGCCGACGTTCGGCCTGTTCGTGGAGTCGCTGCGCTCCACCGAGGACAACGGCGCCGGCGGCTGGTGGAAGGTGTTCTCCCACCCGGCCCAGATCACGACCAGCGCCTACGGTTCGCTGCTGGACAAGCCGGACTTCGTCGACTCGTTCTGGAACACGGTGCTGATCACGGTGCCGGCGACGGTGCTGGTGGTCGCGATCGCGTCGCTGGCGGCGTACGCGTTCGCGTGGCTGGAGTTCCCCGGCCGCGACTGGCTGTTCCTGATCGTCGTGGCGCTGCTGGTGGTGCCGGTCCAGGTCGCGCTGCTGCCGGTCGCGAAGCTGTACGGCAACATCGAGGTCGGCGGGTTCAAGATGTACGGGTCGATCACCGGCGTGGTGCTGTTCCACGTCGCGTTCGGGCTGCCGTTCGCGATCTTCCTGCTGCGCAACTTCTTCGCCGCGATTCCCCGGGACCTGCTGGAGGCGGCGCGGATGGACGGCGGCTCGGAGTGGACGATCTTCCGGCGGGTGATCTTCCCGCTGGGCGGGCCGGCGATCGCCTCGCTCGGCATCTTCCAGTTCCTGTGGGTGTGGAACGACCTGCTGGTCGCGCTGGTGTTCGCCAACACCGGCGCGCAGCCGATGACCAAGTGGCTGCAGTCGCAGATGCGGCAGTTCACCGGCAACATCGACATCCTCGCGCCCGGCGCGTTCCTGTCGCTGGTCGTCCCGCTGGTGGTGTTCTTCGCCTTCCAGCGCTACTTCGTCCAGGGAGTGCTCGCCGGCTCGGTGAAGTGACCGGCGCCTACTGGAGACGGAACGAGAAGAGGCCCGTGCGGGGACGTCCCGCACGGGCCTTCTCCCGTTCTCCGGAAGTGCCGCGTCAGCCGGCGGCCTTCTTCAGCTCGGGCGCGGCGGCGGCCGCGGCGCCCGGGTGGCCGATCGCCAGGCCGCTGTCGGGGTCGAAGAAGTGCAGCCGCTTGGTGTCGACGGCCAGGTCGATCTCCTGCCCGGGCCGCACGTGCGAGCGGGAGTTGACGCGGGCGGTCCACAGCGCCTTGTTGTCCACCAGCGGGATCGCCATGTCGGCGTCGCCCTCGGCGGCGTCCTCGGCGAGGTCGGCGGTGTCCTTGTGCTCGACGGGCGGCGCGTCGATCGTGAAGATGACGTTGATCTCGCTGCCGAGCTCCTCGGTGACCGTGCTCCGCGCCGACATCGGCGCCCAGTCGGGGTTGGCGTGCGCCGCGTCCTCGAAGTCGGAGGGGCGGACGCCGAGGATCACCTCGCGGCCGATGTAGTCGCGCAGCGCCGGCCGGTCGTTGAGGAGCGAGTCCGGCACCGGGAGCGTGAACCCGGCGAAGGAGACCTGCGCGCCGCCGTCGCCGCGGCCGAGCTGCGCCGTGACGAAGTTCATCGCGGGCGAGCCGATGAACCCGGCGACGAACAGGTTGACGGGGTTGTCGAACAGCCGCTGCGGGGTGTCGACCTGCTGGAGCTTGCCCTCGCGCAGCACGCACACCCGCGAGCCGAGGGTCATCGCCTCGATCTGGTCGTGGGTGACGTAGACGGTGGTGACGCCGAGCCGCTCGTGCAGCTGGCTGAGCGAGGCCCGCATGGACACCCGCAGCTTGGCGTCGAGGTTGGACAGCGGCTCGTCCATCAGGAACGCCTGCGGCTCGCGGACGATCGCGCGGCCCATCGCGACCCGCTGGCGCTGGCCGCCCGACAGCGCGGCGGGCTTGCGGGCCAGGAACTGCTCGAGGCCGAGCATCTTGGCGGCCTCGCGGACCTTCTGCTTGATCTCCGACTTCGGCGTGCCGCGCAGCTTCAGGCCGAACGCCAGGTTCTGCTCCACCGTCATGTGCGGGTAGAGCGCGTAGTTCTGGAACACCATCGCGATGTCGCGGTCCTTGGGCGCCAGGTCGTTCACCACCTGGCCGCCGATGGAGATCTTGCCGCCGCTGATCTCCTCCAGGCCGGCGATCATCCGCAGCGCGGTCGACTTGCCGCAGCCGGACGGCCCGACCAGCACCATGAACTCGCCGTCCTCGATCGTCAGGTCCAGGCCGTCCACCGCCTTGACCCCGCCCGAGTAGATCTTGTCGACCCGGTCCAGCTTGATCTCGGCCATCCCCGCTCCTTTGGAAACGTTTCCCGTCCACCCCTGCCCAGCAGGGCGTTCTCTCAATGGCTGGAGTAAACATCATGGAATCGTTTCCATGGGAGAGTTGATCACGATAAGCTCGGAAACCTCGGGACATGAGGGGTGGGCACGGGTGGCGGACGGACGGTCGGCGACGATCAAGGACGTGGCGGCCGCGGCCGGCGTCGGCATCGCCACGGTGTCGCGGGTCTTCTCCGGCGGCTCGGTCAGCGCGGCGACCCGCGAGCGGGTGCTGGCCGCCGCCGCCGGGCTGGACTACCGGCCGAGCGCCCTCGGCCGCGGCCTCAAGCTGCGCCGCAGCGGCGGCATCGGCCTCGTCCTGCCCGGCGTCACCGACCCCTTCCACGCCGAGGTGGTCGCCGGCGTGCTGGCCAGCGCCCGCACGCTCGGCGGGCACGTGATCGTGGAGGCGTCCGAGGGCGACCCGGCGCAGGAGGCGGAGATCGTCGACCGGCTCGTCGAGCAGCGGGTGGACGGGATCATCGCGCTGCCCGCCGGGGACGAGGCCGACTGGCGCGCCGCCGTCCGGGTGTGCTCCAGCGTGGTGTTCGCCGACCGGGTGCTGCCCGGCCTGCCGGAGATCCCCGCGGTGCTCGCCGACGACGCGGGCGGCGTCCGCTCGCTGGTGGAGTACCTCGCGGGGCTCGGGCACCGGCGGATCGCCTTCCTCGGCGGGGCCGCGCCCGGCGAGCGGCCCGGCGTGCGGGAGCGGGCGTTCCGCGACGCGCTGTCCCGGCTCGGCGTCCCGGTGGAGGAGGACCTGGTCGTCGCGGCCCGGCCTGCGCGGGACGCCGCGTACGCCGCCGCGGCCGGGCTGCTGCAGCGCCGGGCGGACGTGACCGCCGTGCTGGCCGCCGGGCACCTGCTCGGCGAGGCGGCCGTGCTGGTGGCCCGCGAACTGGACCTGCGCGTCCCCGCCGACGTGTCGATCGCGATGGTCGACGACGTGGCGTGGGCGGAGCTGTGCGACCCGCCGCTGACGGCGGTGGCGCGGCCGGGCCGCGACATCGGCCACCGGGCCTGCGAGCTGCTGCTGCGGGACCGGGCGCGACGGGGCCGCGGCGCGCCCGTCCTGCTGCCGACCGAGCTGGTGGTGCGCGGCAGCTGCGGCGCGCTGCGCGGGACCCGGCGCTGACCGTCCCGGTGCCCGGCGGGCCGTCCCGATCCGCGGCCTCCGCGCGCGGACGGTGGAAAAGAGCTGATCTGTGATCTGCGCGGGGCCCGTCCACCGCCCGCGGCGCGCTAGATTTCCCGCGTGGAGGAGATCGATCGTCAGATCATGGCGCTGCTGGCCGACGACGGGCGGATGAGTTTCACCGACCTGGCCAAGCAGACTGGCCTGTCGGTGTCGGCGGTGCACCAGCGGGTGCGGCGGCTGCAGAAGCGCGGCGTCATCCGCGGCTTCACCGCCCAGCTCGACAACCAGCAGATCGGCCTGCCGCTCACCGCGTTCGTGTCGATCAAGCCGATCGACCCGGCCGCGCCCGACGACGCGCCCGACCGGCTGACCCACCTGGAGGCGATCGAGGCGTGCCACTCGGTGGCGGGCGACGAGAGCTACATCCTGAAGGTGCGCGTCGCCTCCCCGAACGAGCTGGAGGACCTGCTGCAGAAGATCCGGGCGGCGGCGAACGTCGCCACCCGGACCACCGTCGTCCTCAGCACCCCGTGGGAGGGGCGCCGCCCGGCGCTGTGACGGCCGCGCTCACGAGCGCGGGGCGAAGGCCTCCAGCGCCTCGCGGGCCAGGTACATCGAGTCCCACGGGTCGGCGTCCGGGCCGGTCAGCTCCGGGTCGAAGTTCAGGTCGACGAACAGCTCGGTGACGCCCTGCTCCTCCAGCGCGGCGAAGTCGCCCAGGATCTGCTCGTAGGTGCCGGTGAGCGGGCGCCGCTCCTCCTCCGGCGGCGCGGCCTCCTCGGTGCGCACCCGCACCGCGCCGCGGCAGACGAACCGCAGCGCCGCCGAGTCGCGGCCGGCCTTGTCCGCGGCGTCGCGGACGGTCGCGATCGACCGGCCGATCGCGGCCAGGTCGGCGCGGCTGGAGCTGACCCAGCCGGCGGCGAGCCGTCCGGCGCGGTGCAGCGCGGCCTCGGAGGCGCCGCCGAGCAGGATCGGCGGCTCGGGCTCCTGCAGCGGCCGCGGGTCCATGGTGACGGGCGGGACGTCGTAGAACTCGCCGTGGAACTCGCTGACCTCGCCGGGCTCGCCGGTCCACATGGCGCGCAGCGCGGCGAGGAACTCCTCGGCGCGGGCGCCGCGCCGCCGCATGGAGGCGCCGACCGCGGCGAACTCCTCGGGCATCCAGCCGTTGCCGAGCCCGAGGTCCAGGCGCCCGCCGGTGACGTGGTCGAGGGTGATCGCCTGCTTGGCGAGCATGGCGGGGGAGTAGAACGGCATGTTCAGCACGGCGACGCCCAGCCGCACCTGGCTGGTGTAACCCGCGAGGTAGGCCAGCGTGACGAGCGGGTCGGGCACGTTGCGGTAGGTCTGGTCGGCCGAGCCGGCCGGGTTGACGACGCGCTGCAGCGTCCACAGCGAGTGGTAGCCGAGCTCCTCGGCGCGCTGCGCGATCAGCACCTGGTTGGCCGGGGTGGACCACGCCCCCGTCACCGGTACTGCGAACCCGATCTGCACGGCTCTCCTCCTCGTCGCCGGGCCGCACCTTACAACGTCAAGGGCGGGGGTCGGTGCGGCATGGTCAAAGCGCCGAATCTACCGGACTCGGGGGCGCCGGAACGCCTCCCGCAGCGCCGCGTGCGCGGCGGCCGGGGCCTTCAGGTGGTCCAGCCCGAGCAGCGCCGCGCCGAGCAGCGGCGGGTCGTCCGGGACGATCAGCCGGGCGCGCGGCGCGAGCGCGGCGTAGCGCTCGGCGACCGCGTCCATCAGCAGCGCGCGGCGGGCGGCCAGCACGCCGCCGCCGAGCACGACGTCGGCGGGGGAGTCCAGCAGGCCGAGGCGGCGCAGCGCCACCGAGCCGAGGACGGCGACCTCCTCGGCGAGCCGCAGCACGACCTCGCGGGCCACCGCGTCGCCCGCCTCGGCGGCGTCGATCAGCACCGGCGCCAGGGCGGTGAGCCGGCCCTCGTCGAACTCTCCGAGGTGGACGCCGAGCCCGACGTCGATGGCACGGTCCACGCCGAAGTGGGCGGCGACGGCCCCGGTCAGCGCGGTGCGCGGGCCGCGGCCGTCCTCGCCGCGGACGGCGTGCCACAGCGCGGCGCGGCCGAGCGCGCCGCCGCCGCCCCAGTCGCCGGTGTGCTCGCCGAGGGAGGGGAAGCGGGCGGTGCGGCCGTCGGGGGCGACGCCGGCGCAGTTGATGCCGGCGCCGCAGACGACCGCGACCCCCCATCCCTCGGTGACCGCGCTGCGCAGCAGCGCGAACGTGTCGTTGCCGACCACGACGCCGGGCGCGGCGCCCCGGTCCAGCAGCAGCCGCTCCAGCCGTTCCTCCTCGCCCGGCAGGTCGACGTTGGCCATGTAGGCGGCGAGGTGGACGACGTCGCCCCGCGCGACGCCGGCCTCGGCGAGCGCGGCGTCGATGGCGGCGCCGAGCGCGTCCACGGCGCCGTCGAGCCCGGCGGTCTGCGGGCGGAACCCGGCGCCGCGCGCGGTCGCCAGCAGCTCCCCGTCGGTCCCCGCCACGGCCGCGTCGATCTTGCTGTTGCCGCCGTCGACGGCGACCAGCACCCCGCCCCGGCGGCGCGCCGGCGCCGCCGCCATCAGGCGGCCCACGGCAGGTGGGCGCGGTTGGCGGCGACGAGGTCGCGGGCGAGCCGGCCGGCGGCGTCGAGCTGCCCGACGAGCGGGTGCGCGAGCAGCGCGTCCGCGACCCGGTCGACGCCGCCGCGCAGCGCCGCGTCCAGCGCCAGCTCCTCGTAGCCGGACACGTGCGCGACCAGGCCGGAGAACAGCGGGCCGAGGGGCGGTACGGGAAGCGGGACCGGACCGGACGCGGTGATCCGCGCGGGCACCTCGATCACGGCCCGGTCGTCGAGGAACGGCAGGGTGCCGTTGTTGCGGACGTTGACGACCTGGGCGTCGCCGCGTCCGGTGAGCAGCGACGCGGCGAGCCGCACGGCGGCCTCGGAGTAGAAGGCGCCGCCGCGTTCGTCCAGCCGGGCGGGCTTGGTGTCCAGGGCCGGGTCGGCGTACAGGGCGAGCAGGTCGCGTTCCAGTGCGGCGACCTCCTCGGCCCGCGTGGGCGCGCCGCGCTGCTCGCGCACGACGCGGTCGTGCTCGTAGAAGTAGCGCAGGTAGTAGGACGGGACGGCGCCGAGCCGGCGCACGAACGGCGCGGGCAGCCCGGCCATCGCGGCCAGGTCCTCGGCGTGCCGCTCCAGTAGCTGGGGCAGGACGTCGTGCCCGTCCAGCTCGATCGACCGGACCCAGGTCAGGTGGTTGAGGCCGGCGTGGCCGAGCGCGACCCGCTCGGGCGGCACGTCCAGCAGCGCGGCGGCGCGGCGCTGCACGCCGATGGCGACGTTGCACAGGCCGACGGCGCGGTGCCCGGCGTCCAGCAGCGCGCGGGTGACGATGCCGACGGGGTTGGTGAAGTCGATGATCCACGCGTCCGGGGCGCGGGCGGCGACCCGCTCGGCGATGCCGAGCACGACCGGGACGGTCCGCAGGGCCTTGGCGAGGCCGCCCGCGCCGGTGGTCTCCTGGCCGACGCAGCCGCACTCCAGCGGCAGCGTCTCGTCCACGTGCCGGGCCGCCTGCCCGCCGACCCGCAGCTGGATCAGCACCACGGCGGCGCCGGCCGCGGCCTCGTCGAGGTCGCCGGTCGTCACGACCTTCGCGGGATGGCCGGCGCGGGCCAGCATCCGCGCGCAGAGCCCGCCGACCAGCTCCAGCCGCCGCGCGTCGGGGTCGGCGAGGACCAGCTCCGACACCGGCAGCGCCGTCCGCTCGCGGGCGATCCCGTCGACCAGCTCCGGGGTGTAGGTGGACCCGCCCCCGATGACCGTCAGCTTCAACCCTTCACTCCCGTCAACGTCACACCCTGGATGAACACGCGCTGGGCCAGGAAGAACACCACCAGCACCGGCATGATGGTCAGCAGCGTCGCCGCCATCGTGAGGTTCCATTCGACGTGGTGCGCGGCGCGGAACGTCGCCACGCCGATGGCGAGCGTCCAGTTCTCCGGCTTGGCGTACACCAGCGGCCCGTAGTAGTCGTTCCAGCAGTAGAAGAACTGGAACAGCGCGACGGCCGCGAGCGCGGGCTTGGCCATCGGCAGCACGACCCGCAGCATCGTGCGCAGCTCACCGCAGCCGTCGACCCGCGCCGCGTCGGCGTACTCGCGCGGGATGGTCACCAGGAACTGGCGCAGCAGGAAGATGGAGAACGCGTCCCCGAACGCCTGCGGGATGATCAGCGGCCAGAGCGTCCCGGTGAGGTGGAAACGGGACCACACGATGTACAGCGGCACCATCGTCACCTGCGGCGGCAGCATCATCGCGGAGATGACCACGACCAGCGCGAGGTTGCGGCCGCGGAACCGGAAGCGGGCCAGCGCGTAGGCGACCGGGACGCTGGACACCAGCATCAGCGCCGTCGACAGCCCCGCGTACACGGTGCTGTTGACCGTCCACCGCACCATGTCGCCGCTGAAGGCCCGGCGGAAGTTCTCGAAGTGCCATTCGTCCGGCCACAGCGAGGTGCTGAGCGCTTGCGAGTCGCTCATCACCGCGGTGAGGAACATGAACACCAGCGGCGCCAGGAACATCAACGCCAGGACGATCGCGGCGGCGTGCGTGGCGATCCACATCAAGGTGCGCCGGCCGCGTCCGCCGTAGGCCAGGGAGGTTCCCGTCGTGGGGGTCACTGCGCCTCCTCTCCGGCGAACGCGTGGAACTGGCGCAGGAGAAGCAGCGTGAACGCCATCGCGATGACGAACATGACCAGGGCGAGCACGCACGCGTATCCCATGTTGAACTGGCGGAACCCCTCGTCGTAGAGCCACTGCGGGAACGTCAGCGTGGACCCGCCGGGGTAGCCGGGCGCGAACTGGGTGCCGGGCGTGTCGGCCTGCCCGGCGGCGACCTTCCCGGCGACCATCGCCTGGGTGAAGTACTGCAGCGTCTCGATCACGCCGGTGACGGCGGCGAACGCCAGGACGGGCGAGACGGTCGGCAGCGTGATGTGCCGGAACCGCGCCCAGGCGCCGGCGCCGTCGATGGCGGCCGCCTCGTACAGCGAGCGCGGCACGTTCAGCAGCGCCGCGAGCAGGATGATCATGACGTCGCCGACCGCCCACAGCCCGAGCAGCGAGAGACCGGGCTTGGCCCACGCGGCGTCGTTGAAGAAGTCCGGCAGGGTGAACCCCAGGTGCCGGGTGATCACCGGGAACGGGCCGGTGCCGGGGTTCAGCACGAACACGAACGCCACGGTCGCCGATACCGGCGGGATCAGGTACGGGACGTAGAACACCGCCCGCAGCAGGTTCCCGCCCCGCCTGATCCGGGTGAGCAGCTGCGCGACGCCGAGGCCGAACAGCACCCGCAGCGGGACCAGCACCGCCACCAGCCACAGCGTGTTGCGCATCGCCGTCCAGGCGTCGCCGTCGTGCAGCAGGTACCGGTAGTTGTCCAGCCCGACGTACTTCAGCGTGAACAGGTTGTAGCGGGTGAAGGAGAAGTAGACGGTCGCGGCGAGCGGGTAGGCGAAGAACAGCCCGAACCCGGCCAGCCACGGCGACAGGAACGCCAGCACCCGCAGCCGCCGGCGGCGGCCGGCCCGGGACACCGTCCCGAGCCGGCCGCGCCGCAGCGGCAGGCGCAGCGAGCCGGAGGCCACGCCGTCAGCCCCCGGCCAGCTTCAGCGACGCGTCGACCTTCCCGTCGAGGCCCTTCAGCGCCGTGCCGAGGTCGCCCGCCTTCCCGGGCTCCCACTGGTCCTGGACGAACTGCTGGAACTTCACGACGTAGTCGTTGCCGTTCGGGGTGGGCGGGGTCGTGGCGCTCGCGGGGTTCTTGAAGATGCCGAGGAACGTCGTGAACTGCGGCGGCAGCCTCAGGCCGGGCGACGACAGCGAGGCGATCGTGGTCGGGACGTTCCCGAGCGCGTTGGCGAAGGTGACGAGCGCGCCGGTGTCGGTCGTCAGGTAGTGGATGAACTCCCAGGCGGCGGCGCGGTGTTTCGCTCCGCGCGGGATGCCGATGACGGTGCCGGTGACGAAGCCGCTGCCGTAGCGGGCGTCCTGCCCGTCGGGGACGGGCGCGGGCGCGGTCCCGTAGTCGACCTTCGGCGCCTCCTCCTGCATGAACTTGGTGCGCCACTCGCCGTCGACGGCCATGGCGACCTTGCCCTTCTCGAACGGGTTGGACGACTCGAACTCCTGGCCCATCGAGTGCAGGAACTTCTTGACGTTGGCGTAGCCGTACCAGTCGATCAGGCTCTTGTTCCACTGCAGGTAGGCCCTGACGGCGGGGTCGGCGGCGAAGTCGGCGTGCCCGTCGGGGGTCAGCCACTTCGCGCCGAACTGGGTGGCGAGGTGCTGCACCTGGTGCTCGTAGTACTGCGCGGACGGCATGAAGCCGGCGACCTTGATGGTCCCGTCGGGGTCGCGGACGGTGAGCTTCTTGGCCAGCGCGGTCAGCTCGGAGAACGTCCGCGGCGGCTGCTCGCCCTTCATCAGGCCCTTGTTGTAGTAGAGGCCGTAGGCGTCGGCGAGCAGCGGCATCGCGCACCGGCGGCCCTTGTACTGGGTGTACTGCTGCACCGGCTTGGGGAACTGGTTCAGGTCGAGCTTCGACGCGGCGATGTCGCCGGACAGGTCCTGCCACGCGCCGCTCTGGCACCACTGCCCGACGCTGTCGGTGGTGAACGACGACACCACGTCGGGCGGGTTGCCGCCGCGGATGGCGTTGGTGATGCGGTCGTCGGTCTGGTCCTTGACGAGCTTGACGGTGATGTTGGGATGCAGCTTGTGGAAGCCCGCGACGGCGTCCTGGAACGCCTGTACCTCGTGCGGGGCGCTCCAGCCGTGCCAGACCTCGATCGTCTGCTTCTCCCCGGCCTTCGGTCCGCCCGACTGGCCGCCGCTTCCGCCGGCCGTGCAGGCCGTGAGGCCGAGCCCGGCGGCGGCCAGCGCCGCGGCGAGCCGGCGCGTTGTCGATGTGCGCACTCCGGTTCTCCTTCGGGGGAGGGGACGGCCGGTTGCCGCCGTCCGCTGTGGGGGAGCGGGGGGTTGGGTGCGTGTCGGGAACGTGGCGTGTCAGGAGCGCGGGGTGTCGGGGACGGTGGTGGAGAAAACCGCGTCGCGGGTGTCCTGGAGCGCCAGCTGCAGCGCGCCGGCCAGGACCGGGTTCCCCTCGACGGAGCTGAGCCGCACTCTCGGGCGCGGGATCGTCAGGCTGTGCAGGTGCTGCTCGACGCGGGCGCGCAGCGGCTCCCCGCCGGCGCGCAGGACGTCGCCGGTGAGCACGACCAGGGCGGGGTCGAGGACGGCGACGACGGTGGCGAGCGTGGCGCCGAGCCGGGTCGCCAGTTCGGTGAGGGCGCGTTCGGCGCGGGCGCCGGCGTCGGAGGCGCCGCGCGTCCCCGGCCGGGCGGCGCCGACCTCGGCGGCGGCGCGGCCGAGCGCGGTGGCCGCGTCCCGGCCGCGGAACCCGTGCTCGCGCATCAGCCTCAGCACGGCCGCGCCGCCGGTGAGGCTGTGCACGCCGCCGGTGTGGGTGCGGCGCACGTCCCGCATCAGCGGGGCGCCGACCGCGGGCGCGTAGCCGATCTCTCCGGCGCCGCCGGTCGCGCCGCGGTGCAGCGCGCCGTCCAGGACGACGGCCATGCCGACGCCGTCGGCGACCCACAGCAGCACGAAGTCGCGGGTTCCGGCGGCGCGCCCGCCGGCGCGCTCGGCGAGCGCGGCGAGGTTGACGTCGTTCTCGATGGCGACCGGGACGCCGAGCCCGCCGGCGAGGGTGCCCACCAGGTCGGGGACGTGCCAGCCGGGGATGTGCGAGGCGTAGCCGAGCCGGCCGGTGGCGGGGTCGATCGCGCCCTGGATGCCGATGACGGCCCGGTGCAGGGCGGCGCGGGTCAGGCCGGCCGCGGCGGCGGCCTTGTCCAGCGCCTCGGCCATCCGGGCGACCACGTCCACGCCGGTGCGGCCGGGGGTGGGCAGGGTGTGCTCGCCGACGACCGTTCCGGTCAGGTCGGCGACGCTGACCCGGATCCGGGCCGGCGTGACGTCGGCGCCGGCGACGTGCGCGGCGGCCCCGTTGACGCGGTACAGCTCGGCGGTCCGGCCGGGCAGCCCCTCGCGCACGCCGTCCCGCACGACCAGGCCGGCGTCCTCCAGCCGGGCGAGCAGCTGCGAGGCGGTGGGCTTGGAGATGCCGGTGAGGTCGGAGATCTGCGGGCGGGTCAGCGGGCCGCGGGCCAGCAGCGCCTCCAGCGCGGCGCGGTCGTTGATGGCGCGCAGCAGGCTCGGCGTCCCGGGGACGCCCGGGCTGCCGGGGGCGGAGGCGGGCACGGCGGCTCCTCGGAGTTAAGAAGGTTTCCTAACTTGGAGGAGAAAGTAAGGACTCTTAACGAATACGTCAAGACCCTGGGCCCGGCCGGGAGCGGCGGGCGGCCTCAGCAGGCGGCCTCAGCGGGTGGCGTCGGGGGCGGCGTCAGGGGGCGGCGACGATATAGCCGACGTTGCCGAACCCGATCTCGTCGCCGGGCCGGACCCGGGCCGGGCCGGTGAGCCGCCAGCCGTTGACCCGGGTGCCGTTCATCGACCCCAGGTCTGAGACCATCCAGCCCTCGTCGGCCTGGTACAGCTCGGCGTGGAAGCGCGAGACCGTCAGGTCGGTCAGCACGAACTGGCAGGTGGGGGCGCGGCCGACGACGATCCGCGCCGCGCCGGCGGGCGGCAGCACGAAGCGCGGCAGCCGGGGGGCCCGCCAGGCCGCCTCGATCCGCGCGGTCACCTGCGACACCGTCGCCACCAGGCCGGTGAGGCGGCCCACGACGCGGCTGGTGGGCGGCAGGTCGTGCACGATGTCGTCCAGCTCGGCGCGGCTGCGCGCCTGCAGCACCTGGTCGACGCGGCGCTCGAACGTCTCGTGCGACATCCGGCCCTCGGCCACGCGGTCGCTGAGGACGCGCAGCACCCGGTCCCGCTCGGTGTCGGACGCTCGCACCGGGTAAGAGGGCTGACCGTCCATGGCTGTGAGTATCCAGTCCCCGTCGTCGGCTGTCCAGAATCGGCCGTCTGGTGGAGGGCGGGCGATCGCCCTCACCCGCCCTCCACCTTTTCGATGCCGAGGAGACGCCGGAAGTTCGGGACCGTTTCCCGTACAGCCGCCCTCAGAGGACGGGGATCAGCGCGACAGCAGGTCGCGCGCGATGTGGGTCACCTGGATCTCGTCGGTGCCGGCGTAGATCTGGAAAGACTTGGCGTCGCGGGCGAGCTGCTCGACCCGGTACTCGCTCATGTAGCCGTTGCCGCCGAACAGCTGCACCGCCTCCTGCGCGACCTCGCTGGCGGCCTGCGCGGCGTACAGCTTCATCGCCGACGCCTCGGCGAGCGTCGGGGTGCGGCCCGACCGCTGCATCTCCACGTGCCGGAACACCAGGTTCTGCACGTTGAGCCGGGCGACCTCCATCTTGGCGAGCTTGAGCTGGATGAGCTGGAAGTCGCCGATCCGCTGCCCCCACAGCTCGCGGGTCTTGGCGTACTCCACCGACAGCTTCAGGCATTCCTCGATGACGCCGAGGGCCATCGCGGCGACGCCGGCGCGCTCGGTGACGAAGTTCTGCTTGGCCGACTCCTTGCCGCCCTGCGATCCGGACGACAGCAGCCGGTCGGCGCCGGCGCGCACGTCGTTGAGGAACAGCTCGCCGGTGGGGGAGGAGTGCAGGCCCATCTTGCGCAGCGGCCTGCTCTGCTCCAGCCCGTCCATGCCGCGGTCGAGGACGAACGTGAGGATCTCGCGGTCGCGGGGTTCGCGCCCGTCGTCGAGCTTGCAGTAGAAGACGATGGTGTCGGCGTAGGGGCCGTTGGTGATGAACGTCTTGCTGCCGTTGATGACGTACTCGTCGCCGACCTTCTTCGCGGTGGCCTGCATGCCGCCGAACGCGTCGGACCCCGAGTTCGGCTCGGTGATCGCCCAGGCGCCGACCTTCTCCATCGTCAGCAGCGGCAGCGCCCAGCGCTCCTTCTGCTCGGGCGTGCCCCGCTTCATGATGGTCCCGGCGGCGAGGCCGAGGCCGACGCCCATCGCCGAGACCATGCCGGGAGCGACCTTGCACAGCTCGATGACCGGCAGCATCGTCATCGCGGCGTTGCCGCCGCCGGGGCCGTCGGCGTCCTTCTTCTCCGCGTCCTTCTTCTCGGGGCCGCCCTCGCGCTCCTTGGCGATCCGGGACTGGAAGGACGAGCGCGCCATCTCGTCCATCCCGAAGGTCTTGTACAGGCTCCGGAGCAGGTCGTAGGGCGGCAGCTCGCCGGAGTCCAGCGCGTCCAGGTTCGGCCGGACCTCCGCGTCGATCCAGCCGCGGACCGCGTCCCGGATCATCAGGTCTTCCTCGGACCACTCGATCATGCTCAGCCTCGCCCTTCCGGTTACCGCAGGTGACGGGCACCATCCAAGCAGATCACGGAAGCGAGCACTTATTTGGGGAGCCGGACGACGTCGGCCAGCACGCCGCCGTCCGCGGTGAGGCGCTCGGGCGCGGGGCTGTCGTAGACGACCAGGAGCCGGGTGCCCGCGCCGTGCGAGCCGTCCAGGACGGCGAGGCCCTCGGCGTGGTCGTCGCCGTCGCCGTAGGGCAGGTCGCCGAGCAGCGGCAGTTCGTCCGCGGTGACGACCTCGGGCGCGTCGGTACCGGCGATGCCCGGCCAGCGGTGCACGCGCACGGGACCGTCCAGGTCCATGGTCGGGCCGGTGAGGATCAGCAGGTCGTCGCCGTCCGGGCACAGGTCGCGGATGCCGAGGCCGCCGAGGTCCAGGAAGTGGGTGCGGTACAGGGCCTTGCCGTCGCCGACCGGCAGCAGCTCCAGCCGTCGCGGGTCGTCGGGGTGGGTGTCCGGGCGGATCTCCACGAGGACGGCCCAGCCGCGCAGCACCGGCCCGCGCAGCCCGATGTAGAGCCGGTCGCGGTGCGCGGCGACCCCCTCGATGTCGATGCCGTTGTCCTTGCTCGGGATCGCCAGGAACGGCGCCAGGTGCGGATCGTCCTCGAGCAGGTCGGTGATGGAGTCGCGGCGCAGGCCGAGGACGGCGGCGGTGCGGCCGCCGTCCTCGCGGACGACCTCCGGCAGCCCGTCCGCCCCGGTGGCCAGGGGGAGGCGGGCCAGCACGAACCGGTTGTCCTCGCGCACCACCGACGCCAGCCGCTTGCGGGCCTTCGCGCCCGTCTGACCCGGCTTGATCTTCTTGCGCTTGAGGCTGTGCGAGCCGATCGCCCACAGCCAGCCGTTGCTGCGCGCCAGGCCCTCGATGTCGGCCTCCTCGTCGGGGCCGGCGGGCAGCTCGACGAGATCGGCGAGCGCGACGGTGGTGTGCCCCTCGTAACCGGTGACGAGCCCGTCCGCGTCGAGGGTCGCGGTGAGCCGCTCGATGGTGGCCGTCTCGTCGCCCGCCACCCACAGGCAGCGGCCGTCCTGGCGCACGGCGGACAGGTTGGTGTGCGTTTCGGCGTCCCGGCTTTCGCGTCCGAAGCGCAGCTCGACCCGGCGTTCCACGATCATGAGCGGAATGTTCCCACAAAACGGGTGTCGCCTCGGCGTGCCGCGCGAGGCCCGAAACGGCCGCTACCGGTCCCAGAGGACGTGCAGGCGCGGCGGCTTGCGGAAGACCAGCCCGTGCGCGCGCGGCGTGTGGGACGGATCGAGGCGCAGCCCCGGCAGCTCCAGCAGCGCGGCGACCGCCGTACGGGCCTCCAGCCTGGCCAGGTGGGCGCCGAAGCAGAAGTGCGGGCCGTGCGCGAACGCCAGGTGCTCGGCGGCGTTCGCGCGCCGCACGTCGAACCGGTCGGGGTCGGGGAACACCGCCGGGTCGCGGTTCGCGCCCGCGATCGACACGCGCACCAGGTCCCCCTCGCGCACCGTGACCTCGCCGAGGACGGTGTCGCGGGTGGCGTAGCGGTCGACGACCGACGCCGACGGCTCCAGCCGCAGCGACTCCTCGATCGCGGCGGGCAGCAGGCCGGGATCGTCCAGGACGAGCCGCAGCTGGCCGGGATGGCCGAGCAGGTGCAGCAGCGTGTTGGCGATCATCCCCTCGGTGGTGTCGATGCCGCCGAACATCAGGATCGCCGCGTTCGCCACGACCTCCGCGGTGGTGAGCCCGGCCCCGTCCGCGGCGGCCTCCGCCAGCAGCGACCCGGGCGCGCCGGCGGTGATCGCCTTCTCGACGGCGGCGCGCAGCAGCGCGTACGCCTCGTCCGCGCGGGCGGGCGCGTCCCCGCCGGCGGTGATGGCGGACACCGCCTCGACGAACGCCCCGTACCAGGACCGGATCGTCGCGGCGTCCACGCCTTCCAGCCCGAGCGCCTCGGCGACGACCGCGACGGCCAGCGGGCCGGCCAGGTCGCCGCGCAGCTCCGCCCGCCCGGCCGGCGCGAGCCCGCCGACCAGCCGCGCGACCTCGGCCTCGACGAACGCGGTGAACCGCTCCCGGGTCCGCGCGGGCCGGAACGGCCGCGCGAACGGGTCGCGGTGCCGGGTGTGGACGGGCCCGTCCAGCGAAAGCATGCTCGGCCCGACGACCCGCGCGGTGGAGAAGCGCGGGTCGTCGACGGTGAACGCCGCCGCGTCCCGCATCACCCGCAGCGCCAGGTCGCGGGAGGTCACCAGCCAGCCGCCGAGGGCGGGCAGCCAGGAGGCGGGCTCGGCGGCGCGCAGCCGGGCGAGCAGGGGGTGCGGGTCGTCCTCCAGGTCGGCCACCGTCGCGGTGGCGCCGACCGGGAAACGGGACGTCAGCTCAGAAGTCACCCGTCCGAGGATATTCCGCCCGACCGCCCCTGCATGTGATCTACATTGTAAAGGTGTCGGGCGGTCATGCCGCCTCGGCCTGCTCGCGCCACCATTCGCGGCCGCGGTCGGGCAGCGTGTAGATCGGGTCGTAGTACTCGTACTGGCGCGTCAGGGCGTCCGGATCGGACAGCTCCAGGCCGGTGCGGTAGTTCTTCGTCCAGTAGGAGACGCCGCGCTCGCGGTCGTAGTCGGCGAGCTGGTGCACCCAGCGCTTGCCGACGTAGGGGACGTCGCACACGATGCGCGGGGTCGCGAAGCCGGGCAGGTAGCCCATGATCGCGTGCTGCAGCTCCTGCGCCTCCCAGACCGCGAGCCGCCAGTGCTCGCTGCTCGGGATCATGTCGCACATGTAGAGGTAGTACGGCATGATGCCGGCCTCGTCGAGCAGCGCGAACGACAGGTCGAGCAGCTCGGCGGGGGAGTCGTTGACCCCGCGCAGCAGCACGCCCTGGTTGCGGACGTCGCGGATGCCGGTGTCGAGCATCGCCCGCGCCGCCTTGGCGACCAGCGGCGTCACCGACCGGGCCGCGTTGACGTGGGTGTGGATCGCGATCTGCACGCCGCGCTGGTTCGCCTTGGCGGCCAGGCGCTCCATGCCGGCCCGTACTTCGTCCTGCAGCCAGTGCTGCGGCAACCCCATGAGCGCCTTGCTGGCCAGCCGGATGTCGCGGATGTTGTCGATGTCCAGCAGTGCGCCGACGAACGACTCCAGGCGCGGCCACGGCAGGTTGGCGACGTCGCCGCCCGACACCACCACGTCGCGGACGCCGGGCGTGCGACGCAGGTAGTCGAGCATGGCCTCGTGCCGGTCCGGGGGCCGGATGGTGAACTTGTGCTTGTCGACGTTCGGCGTGGAGTTGCCGACCAGGTCCATCCGGGTGCAGTGCCCGCAATACTGCGGGCAGGTCGGCAGCAGCTCGGCCAGCACCTTGGTCGGATAGCGGTGGGTGAGCCCCTCGACGGCCCACATCTCGGCCTCGTGGAGCGAGTCGCGCGTGGCGTAGGGGTGCGAGGGCCAGTCGGTGCGCCGGTCGCTCAGCACCGGGAGCATGTAGCGCCGCACCGGGTCGGCGTAGAACGCCTCGGTGGACGAGGTGTCCATCGTGTTGAGCATCTGCGGAGGCAGCAGCATCGACATCGTCGCGCGCTCCGCCTGGTCGCGCACGAGGTCGGCGTAGAACGACTCGTCCAGCAGGTCGCCCATGACCGCGCGGAGCTGGCGGATGTTCTTCACGCAGTGCGCGCGCTGCCACTGCGCCGACTCCCAGTCCGCGTCCGTGACGTCGCGCCAGCCAGGCAGCCGCCGCCAGTCGGGCTCCTCCAGCGGCCGGCGCCGGTAGGCGTAGGGCTGGCGCGCCGCGTCCCGGTCGGCCACCGGGGTCCGGACGGCCGCGTCCGGGTCCGGATGCAGGGCAGTGGTCATCGTCGACCGCCTCCTCGCGTCACATCGTTCGCATAAAAGTCTTGTATGGAGCCGACGTTACGGGAAGACTTCCACTGAAACCAGTGGTGCTCGGTATATCTTCCGGGGCATCACCATGGATCACACGGGACGCGGACGTTGCGGGAGGGCGCGGGGATGAGCGGAGCCGGGACGGCGGCGGGGACGGGGACCGCCGTGGGGCTGCACCGGGTGCTGGAACCGGCGGGCGTGCTGCCGCAGGCGGCGGCACGGCTGGACACCGACCCGGCGATCCGCCCCGACGAGGTGCGCGTCCGCGTCGAGCGGCTCAACCTGGACGCCGCGTCCTACCGGCAGCTGCACACCGCGCACGGCGGCGACCCGGACGCGATCCGGGCCGAGGTGCTGCGGATCATCGGCGAGCGCGGCAAGATGCACAACCCGGTCACCGGGTCGGGCGGGATGCTCGTCGGCACCGTCGAGGAGGCCGGGCCGGACTCGCCGCTCGGGCTGAGGCCGGGCGACCGCGTCGCCACCCTCGTCTCGCTCACCCTGACCCCGCTCGCCGTCACCGACGGCCTGGCCCGCTGGGACGGCCGGTCCGAGCAGGTCCCCGCCGACGGGCACGCGATCCTGTTCGCCCGCTCCATCGCCGCCGTCCTGCCGGACGACCTGCCGGTGCCGGTCGCGCTGTCGGTGATGGACGTGTGCGGCGCGCCCGCGCTCACCGAGCGGGTCGTCGCCTCCCGCGAGCGCCCCGTGGTCGCGGTGCTGGGCGGCGCAGGCAAGAGCGGCTCGCTGTCGCTGGCGGCGGCGCGCCGCGCGGGCGCGTCCCGCACGATCGGGCTGGTGCCGACCGCCGAGGAGGAGGACCTGCTGGCCGCGACCGGCCTGGCCGACGCGGTGGTGCGCGCCGACGCCCGCGACCCGGTCGCGGTCGCCGCCGCGATCGGCGAGCCCGCCGACGTGACCGTGGTGTGCGTGGACGTGCCGGGCTGCGAGCACGGCGCGATCCTGGCCACCGCGCCCCGCGGCACGGTGGTGTTCTTCTCCATGGCCACCTCGTTCTCCGCCGCCGCGCTCGGCGCCGAGGGCCTGGCCGCCGACGTGACCATGCTGATCGGCAACGGCTACGTCCCCGGGCACGCCGAGACCGCGCTCGGCCTGTTGCGGTCGGAACCGGCACTTCTCCCGCTGTTCACCGCCCGGGCGGGGGCGGATTCGGCAGAATGATCGCGAACTCCCCGGCTGCGGCGGGGAGCACGCGAGCATCGAGGGAGAGAGCATGGCGAGCGTCATCGGGGCACTGCACGACCGCGATCCCAAGGAGCGCCAGAGGCAGATCGTGGACGTGCTGGTCGAGGCGTTCGCGGACCTGATGGAGCGCAGCCCCGCCGAGTTCCGCCGCCGGTTCCGCAAGATGGCCTCCGACCCGTTCGCGTTCTACCGGGGCAGCGCCTGCCTGTTCTACGCCGACGTCCAGCACGACGACGACCGGTGGGTGGACGAGCGCACCAGCCGGGTGTGGATCCAGGGCGACCTGCACGCGCAGAACTTCGGCACCTACATGAACGACGACGGCGTCTTCGTGTTCGACGTCAACGACTTCGACGAGGCCTACGTCGGGCACTTCACCTGGGACGTCAAGCGGCTGGTGGCGAGCCTGGCGCTGCTGGCGTGGCAGAAGGCGATCTCCGACGCCGACATCCGGCGGCTGATCGAGACCTACGTGCGCGGCTACGTCGACCAGGTCCGCCGGTTCGCCGCGCACGAGGGCGACGAGAAGTTCGCGCTGACCCTCGACAACTCCGACGGCTACGTCCGCGACGTGCTGATCGAGGCGATGGGCGGCACCCGGATCGGGCTGCTGGACGGGATGACGGTCGTGGAGGGCCCCGACCGCCGGTTCCGCGACCGGCCCGGCGTCCGCCGCCTGGACGACGCCGAGCGCGCCAAGGTGGAGGCCGCCTACCAGGACTACCTGCGGACCATCCCGGCCGAGAAGCGGTTCGGCAGCCTGACCTACCAGGTGAAGGACATCGTTGGCGCGTCCGGCTTCGGGATCGGCTCGGCGGGCCTGTCGGCGTACAACATCCTGGTGGAGGGCAACACCCAGGCGCTGGAGAACGACGTCATCCTGTCGATGAAGCAGGGCAACGTCGCCGCCCCCAGCCGGGTCGTCGACGACGCCCGCATCCGCGAGTACTTCCAGCACCACGGCCACCGCACCGCGGTGTCGCGCCGGGCGTTGCAGGCCAACACCGACCCGTGGCTCGGCTACACCCAGATCGACGGCGTCGGCTACGTGGTGCAGGAGCTGTCGCCCTACGAGGAGGACCTGGACTGGGGCGGCCTCACCGAGCCGGAGGACATGCTGTCGGTGCTGGACGACCTCGGCCGGGCCACCGCCAAGGTGCACTGCGTGTCCGACACCGACTCCGACCACACCCTGGTCGGCTTCCAGGTCGAGGACGCCATCAACGCGGTGATCGGGGCGGACGAGTCCGCGTTCGTGGAGGACATGGTCGCCTTCGGCACCGGCTACGCCGAGATCGTCCGCCGCGACCACGAATTCTTCGTGGACGCGTTCCGCAACCACCAGATCCCCGGCCTGTAGCGGCCGGCCGCCGGCGGGCCGCGCGTCAGGCCGCGCCGGCGGCGCGGACGAGGAGGAGGGCGATGTCGTCGTGGCCCTGCTGGTCGGCCAGCAGGGCCAGGACGCCGTCGGCGGTCTCGTCCAGCGACGGGGACCGCGAGGCGACGAGCGCGGACGCCAGCCGGGCGATGCCCTCGTCGACGTTGCGCATCCGGCTCTCCACCAGCCCGTCGGTGTAGAACGCGAGGGTCGCGCCGTCCGGGACGACGCCGGCGAGCTGCTCGTACTCGGGCGGGTGCGCCGGGTCCGACACCCCGAGCGGCAGCCCGTGCGGGACCGCGAAGTGCCGGGCCGTGCCGTCGGCCAGCGCCAGCAGCGGCGGCGGATGCCCGGCGCACGCCAGCTCGCAGCGCATCGTGGCCGGGTCGCACACCAGGCACACGCAGGTGGCGAACTGGGCGGCGTCCAGGCTCTGCGCGATCGTGTCCAGCCGGGTCAGCACCTCGGCGGGCGGCAGCTCGCAGCCGGCGAGGGTGTGCGCGGCGATCCGCAGCTGCCCCATCGCGGCGGCGGCGGTGACGCCGTGCCCGACCGAGTCGCCGATCACGATGGCGACCCGCTCGCCCGGCAGCTGGACGACGTCGTACCAGTCCCCGCCGACGTCGCTGCCGGCCGGCACGTACCGGTCGGCGATCTCCAGCCCGGCGGGGACGGTGACGCGGCCCGGCTTCAGGCTCGCCTGCAGAGCGGTCGCGGTGCGGTGCTCGCGCCGGTACAGGCAGGCGTTGTCGACGCAGGTCGCGGCGCGGGCCGCCAGCTCGCCCGCCAGCGCGGTGTCGGCGGGCGCGAACGGCAGCCGACCGCGTTTACGGCTGAACACCGCGAATCCCAGCACGCGTTCCCGCGCCACCAGCGGCACCGCCAGCAGCGACACATGGTCCAGCAGCCCCTCCATCGCGGGACCGGTGCGGTGCACGAGCGCATCCGGGATGGCGTCGCTGCCGAACTCGACCATGCGGGCGGTGTTGACGCAGCGGGCGTAGGACGTGCCGGGCGGGTAGACGATGACCTCGTTGACGGGGAACTCGCGGGACCAGGCGCGCGGGTCGTCCTCGGCGAAGGCGATCGCGAGCCGGCGCACCACCACCGCCGCGTCACCGCCGGCGACGGCGGGCGGGACGGGCCGGCCGTCCGCCAGCAGCGATTCGAGCACGTAGATGGCGCCGGCGTCGGCGAACCGGGGCACCGCCACCCCGACGACCTCCGCGGCGGTGCGGTGCAGGTCGAGGGTGGAGCCGATCCGGCGGCCCGCCTCGTTCAGCAGCTCCACCCCGTCCGCCCACGGCGGCGCGACGGTCAGCGCCACCAGCGTCCGGCCGGACCCGGCCGCCATCGGGTCGCAGGCCACCAGCGGATGGCCGCCCGGCAGCGGCAGCGTCCCGCGCCACGGACGGCCCGCCGCGGCCTGCTTGAGCGCGTCGGCCAGCGGCCCGGCGGCGGCGCGCCCGACCAGGTCGGCGAGCCGCGCGCCGACCGCGGCGCGCGCCGGGCGGCCCAGCAGGCGGGCGGCGCCGTCGCTGCAGGCGGTGACCGTGCCGTCCGGGGTCAGCAGGACGGTCACCGGGCCGGCGTGCGGCGCGAATGGCTCTGACATCGGTCCTTCACTGTCGGCTGCGCGAGGGCGGCCGCGGTGTGACTCGCGTTACGCTGAATCCCCCCGCGGACGACGCCCTCGGCTGAAAAGGGAGACGATGCATGGACTCCGAGTGGATCCCACCCGAGGTCGACGGTCAGAGACCAAGCGTCGCACGGGTGTACGACTTCCTGCTCGGCGGAGGGCACAATTTCGCGTCCGATCGTGACCTGGCGACCGGGCTGCTGCGGATCGAGCCGCAGGCGCGGGAGCTGGCGCACGCGAACCGGGCGTTCCTGCGCCGTGCGGTCCGCACGGCGGCGCGGGCCGGCGTCGACCAGTTCGTCGACATCGGGTCGGGGATCCCCACACAGGGGAACGTGCACGAGGTCGCGCAGAGCATCAACCCGGACGCGCGGGTGGTGTACGTCGACAACGACGACGTCGCCGTCGCGCACAGCCGGGCGATCCTGGCGGGCAACGACCGCGCCACGGTGATCCAGGCCGACATGCGTCGTCCCCTCGAGATCCTGGCCGACCCGGAGCTGAACCGGGTCGTCGACCTGGCGAAGCCGGTGGCGTTCCTGCTCGTCGCGGCGCTGCACCTGGTCAAGGACGAGGAGGACCCGGCCGGCATCGCGGCGGTGCTGCGCGACGCGGGCGCGCCCGGCAGCCACCTGGTCCTGTCCCACCTCACCCACGAGGCGCAGCCGGGCAAGACCGCCGCGATCGGCAAGCTGTACGACCGGGCGACCTCCCCGGCGGTGTCGCGGTCGCACGCGGAGATCCTGCGGTTCTTCGACGGCTGGGACCTGCTGGACCCGGGCCTGGTGTACGTGCCGCTGTGGCGCCCCGATGACGACGACGAGGTGAAGGACCCCGAGCGGTTCCTGGTGTTCGGCGGGGTCGGCCGCCGCCCCTGACCTGCGGGTACCGGCGCCGGGCCGCGGCGGCGGGCCGGTAGTGTGCTGATCATGCAGGCCGCCGACGACCCGTTCGTGCGGGTGCGCGGCGCCCGCGAGCACAACCTGCGCGGCGTGGACGCCGCGATCCCGCGCGACGCGCTGGTGGCGTTCACCGGCGTGTCCGGGTCGGGCAAGTCGTCGCTGGCGTTCGGCACCCTGTACGCCGAGGCGCAGCGCCGCTATCTGGAGTCGGTCGCGCCGTACGCGCGGCGGCTCCTGCACCAGGTCGGGGCGCCGGCCGTCGACGAGGTGACGGGGCTGCCGCCGGCGGTGGCGCTGGAGCAGCGCCGGTCGGTGCCGTCGTCGCGGTCGTCGGTCGGCACGGTGACGACGCTGTCGAACTCGCTGCGGATGCTGATGTCGCGCGCGGGGGAGTACCCGGCGGGCGCCGACCGGCTGGACTCCGACGCGTTCTCCCCGAACACCGCCGCGGGCGCCTGCCCGCACTGCCACGGCCTGGGCGAGGTCCACGAGGTCACCGAGGCCTCGCTGGTACCCGACCCGTCGCTGAGCATCCGCGACGGCGCGATCGCCTCGTGGCCGGGCGCCTGGCAGGGCAAGAACCTGCGCGACATCCTGGACGCGCTCGGCCACGACATCGACCGCCCCTGGCGGGACCTCCCGCAGGACGAGCGCGACTGGATCCTGTTCACCGACGAGCAGCCCGTCGTGACCGTCCACCCCGTCCGCGAGGCGCACCGCATCCACCGCCCGTACCAGGGCACCTACTCCAGCGCGAAGCGGCTGGTGCTGCGCGCCTATGCCGACTCCAAGAGCGAGGCCCGGCGCAGGCGCGCCGAGTCGTTCCTGGTCTCGGCCGTGTGCCCGGTGTGCGGCGGGCGGCGGCTGCGGCCGGAGGCGCTCGCGGTGACCTTCGCCGGCCGCACCGTCGCCGAGCTGACCGCGCTGCCGCTGTCGGCGCTGGCGGGCGTGCTGCGCCCGCACCTGGCCGGGGACGGGCCCGCCGCCGTCCTGGCCCGCGACCTGACCGCCCGCATCGAGGTGCTGGAGGAGCTCGGCCTGGGGTACCTGGCCGTGTCCCGCCCGGCCCCGACCCTGTCGGCGGGGGAGCTGCAGCGGCTGCGGCTGGCGACGCAGCTGCGGTCCGGGCTGTTCGGCGTGGTGTACGTGCTGGACGAGCCGTCCGCCGGCCTGCACCCCGCCGACACCGAGGCGCTGATGACGGTGCTGGAGCGGCTGAAGGCGGCGGGCAACACCCTGTTCGTGATCGAGCACGACATGGAGGTCGTGCGCCGCGCCGGCTGGGTCGTGGACGTCGGCCCCGGCGCGGGCGTGCACGGCGGCCGGGTGCTGCACAGCGGGCCGGTCGCCGGCCTGCGCGGTGTCGGCGCGTCGGTCACGCGCCGGTTCCTGTTCGAGGAGCGCGCCCGGCCCCGGCGGGAGCCGCGCGAGCCGTCGGGGGCGCTGGAGCTGCGCGGCGTCACCCGGCACAACCTGCGCGGGCTCGACGCCGACGTGCCGCTCGGGGTGTTCACCGCCGTCACCGGCGTGTCCGGATCGGGCAAGTCCACCTTCGTGGACGTGCTGGCCGAGCACGCGGAGGCCGCCGCCGCGGTGGGGCGGGTGGTACGGGTCGACCAGCGGCCCATCGGGCGCACGCCCCGCTCCAACCTGGCGACCTACACCGGGCTGTTCGACGCCGTCCGCAAACGGTTCGCCGCCACGGACGAGGCGAAGGCGCGCGGGTACGACGCGGGACGCTTCTCCTTCAACATGCCCGGCGGCCGGTGCGAGAACTGCCAGGGCGAGGGATACGTCTCGGTCGAGCTGCTGTTCCTGCCGTCCACCTACGCGGTCTGCGACGTCTGCCACGGCGCCCGCTACAACCCCGAGACGCTGCAGATCACCTGGCACGGCGCGACGATCGCGGACGTGCTGGCGATGACGGTGGAGGAGGCGGCGGGGTTCCTGGACGAGGTCGCCCCGGCCGCGCGCGCCCTGGCGGCGCTGCGCGACGTCGGCCTGGGGTACCTGCGGCTCGGCCAGCCGGCCACGGAACTGTCCGGCGGCGAGGCGCAGCGCATCAAGCTCGCCACCGAGCTGCAGCGCGCCCGCCGCGGCCACGTGCTGTACCTGCTGGACGAGCCGACCACCGGCCTGCACCCGGCCGACACCGAACTGCTGGCCCGGCAGCTGCACGCGCTGGTCGACGGCGGCGCCACGGTCGTGGTCGTCGAGCACGACATGGACGTGGCCGCCTCCGCCGACCACGTCATCGACCTGGGGCCCGGCGGAGGCGGCGAAGGCGGCCGCGTCGTCGCCCAGGGCACGCCGGCCCGGGTCGCGGCGGCGTCCGCGAGCCGCACCGCGCCGTACCTGAAGGCCCGCCTGCCCTGACCGGCCCGCGACGCCTCCCGGAAGCGCGGTGCGCGCCCCCGCCCGACCCCGGCGCGGCGGGACGGGCGAGGACGCGCGGGTCGGCACGCTCGCGAGCGCGTCAGCGGGCGGACGCGGATGTCAGCGGGCGAACGCGATGGCCGTCCCGGCGCTGACGACGACCGCGATGACCACCAGGACCAGCGACGTGCTGAGCGGGCTGCGCCGCCGCTCCAGCGGCTTCGCCTTAGACTTCGCCGCCCGGTTGACCGCGTGCGGCGACGGCGCGGGCCTCTTCGGCCGCGGGTGCGGCACCACCGGGACCGGTGCGGGCGCGAGCACCCGCGCCGGGTGCGGTGCGGGCGCCGTCGGGCTCGGTACGGGCTCGGGCGGCGGCGCCTCCGGGACGTGCACCGGCGGCGCGGCCGCGGGCGGCGGCTCCGCGGGCGGAGCCTCCGGATGGGTCTCCGGCGGCGGCTCCGGCGCGGGCGGGGTGGACGGCGGCGGCGTCGGCTTCGGCGGGGGCTCCGGTGCGGGCGACGGCGGCTCGGCGCAGCCCGGCGCGCCCGGCCCGACGTTCACGTGGACCTCCCCGTCGATGCACACACTGACCCCGCCGCCGCCCTCGCCGGTGACCGTCACCGAGGACGACGGGTCGGGCACCGGGTCGGCGAACGCGCACGGCGGCAGCGCGAGCGTGCCGGCCAGCGCACCGGAGATCGCGGCGGGCAGCAGCGGCAGGCGGCGCACGCTCAGCCACCCCCGGCGATGCGCCGCAGCTCCGCCGCGGCGCCGGTGAAGGCGTCCGGGTGGACGGCGAGCCCGCCCCGGAACACGTGCGCGATGTCGAAGACCAGGTAGATGCCGGCGGCCAGGAGCGCGGCCATGAGGCCGAGCGGGATCAGCGTCATCCCGCGCGGGCGGGCGCCGGAGAACATGGGCAGCAGCATGACCGCGATCCCGGTGAGGACGGTGACGACCAGCAGCCCGAGGGGCGGGGTGGTCTTGGCGTCCATGGCCCGCTGGTGACGGGCCGCGGAGACCTCGGTGAGGTGGTCCAGGACGCTGCCCTGGGCGTTCTGGAGCTCGTCGGTGGACGCCTTCACCGCGATCACCTCGCGGCGCAGCCCGTCGAGGTCGGCCCATCCGGCCGCGCTGAGCCGGCCGTGGTCGCGCATCAGCCGCCACTCGGGGCCGCTGACCAGCTCGACGTAGTCGCGCAGCCCGGCCTGGACGCGCTGGGCGTCGGCGGGGGGCAGCCGGGAGGCGGACCAGTACGCCTCGACGACCGCCTGGCTCTCGGCGTAGGTGTTGGACCGGGCGGAGTCGGCCGAGGTCCACGGCACCACGATCGCGATGGCGAACGCGAGCAGGAACAGCGCCGACAGCATCGCGCCGGTGTGCGCGGCGGTGGGGCCGTCGGGGTCGGGGTCGTCCACGCCGTGCCGCCCCCGCCGCACCAGCCGGCTCGCGAGGATCACCACGATGACGGCGCACACCGCGGCCGCAATATAAATGATCATGCCCCTCCCGGCAGACCGGTCACTCCGCCGGCGGGGCCTGCTCCCCGCCGGCGCGCGACTGTCGGTGATTATAAGTTCACCAAGCGTGTCCGTGTCGTGGTTTCGCCTTGGTCATCACCTGGAGGTGACCCGGCCGTCCGGGGCGGGAAGCAAAGGCTGGCCCACGGCGCGGTTTCGCAGGACCGGGGGAGCGGGGGCCGCCGACGGGGAAGGACAGCATGGGGAGCTGGGACGTGCGCCCGCGACGGCAGGGAAGTGCTGTTAGTTCTTGCGATTTATGGTGTTGATGCCGGAAGATCTCCGGTAGACAACTCGCATAGAAGGACGATTGTCGGCAACCGGCCTGAGAGGGGCGGAAGCGTGAGGGGAGACGGCAATGGCGCCGCAGGGAAAGCTGGACCTCGACCCGCAGGTGGTGGACACCGCCCGGCGGCTCGCCGCCCGGGCCGCCGAACCGATCATCCGGATGGCCCGCACCCACACCACCGTCTCGGTCGAGCGGGCGCTGCTGCGGCTGGCGGGCCTGACCGGCGCCGACGACGAGGGCCGTCCGTGGGCCAACCACCTCGCCGATACCGTCCGCGACCAGGTCGGCCTCGAGCACGGGCTGGCGCTGCCGGTGTGGGACGCCCTGCTGACCGGGCCGCACCGCTCCCTGCGCGACCTCGCTGAGGCCGCCGCCCGGGGCCGGGTGTCGTTCCGGCTGCCCGCGGGGACCGATGCCGCGCACGCCCGCGAGGCCGCGGCCGCCGCCGCGCGCGGCGGCATCGCCCGCGTCGACCGCCGCCGCGCCGAGCGCGACGCGCTGCTGGCCGAACTGCCCACCCCCGACGCGGCCGACCCGCCGCGTCCCCTCGTCTACCTCATCGTCGCCACCGGCGACATCTACGAGGACATCCCGCAGGCCCAGGCCGCCGCCCGCGAGGGCGCCGACGTCGTCGCGGTGATCCGCTCCACCGGCCAGTCGCTGCTGGACTTCGTCCCCGAGGGCGCCACCCGCGAGGGCTACGCCGGCACCTACGCCACCCAGGAGAACTTCCGGCTGATGCGCGCGGCGCTGGACGACGTCTCCCGCGAACTCGGCCGCTACGTCCAGCTGACGAACTACGCCTCCGGGCTGTGCATGCCGGAGATCGCGACGCTCGCCGGGCTGGAACGCCTGGACATGATGCTGAACGACTGCATGTACGGCATCATCTTCCGCGACATCAACCCCCGCCGCACCTTCATCGACCAGCGCTTCTCCCGGCAGATCCACGCCCGCGCCGGCATCGTGATCAACACCGGCGAGGACAACTACCTCACCACCGCCGACGCGGTCGACGCGGCGCACACCGTGATCGTCAGCCAGCTGCTCAACGAGCGGTTCGGCCACGAGGCGGGCCTCTCGGACGCCCAGCTCGGCCTCGGCCACGCCTTCGAGATCGACCCGGCCGTCCCCGAGTCGTTCCGGCTGGAGCTCGCGCACGCCCAGCTCGTCCGCGAGCTGTTCCCCGGCGCGCCGCTGAAGTACATGCCGCCCACCAAGCACATGACCGGCAACATCTTCGCCGGCTACCTGCTGGACGCGTTCTTCAACCTCGCCGGGGTGCTGACCGGGCAGTCGATCATCCTGATCGGGATGATGACCGAGGGCATCCACACCCCCTGGCTGTCGGACCGCGACCTGGCGCTGGAGAACGTCCGCTACGTCCGCGACGCCTGCGGCGCCCTCGCCGAGGACTTCGTCCCCCGGCCCGACGGGATGATCGTCCAGCGGGCCAGGCGGGTGCTGTCGGAGTCGGTGGAGCTGCTGGAGCGCATCGACGACGACGGGCTGCTCACCGCCATCGCCGAGGGCACCTTCGGCGTCACCCGCCGCCCGCCCGACGGCGGCAAGGGCCTGGACGGCGTCGTCGAACGCGCCGACGGCTACTTCAACCCCGCGATCGAGATCCTCGACACCGAGGACCCGCACGCCCACCATGCCACGGCCGACGCCGCAGCCCAGGAGGTGCCCGCATGACCGTCGAGACGACCGGAGGGACGCAGGCCCCGGCCGAGCCCGCCGACACCCGCCAGGTGATCCGCCCCTACGGCGACACCACCGGTGACGGCATGGTCCAGATGTCGTTCACGCTTCCCGTCCCGGCCGGCAAGCGCGCCGACGCCGCCGCACTGCAGCTGGCCGGGAAGATGGGCCTGGACCCCGCCAGCGTGGTGCACGCCAAGCCGATGGGGCCCGACTTCACCTTCTTCATCGTCTACGGCAGGGTCGGCCACCTCATCGACTACGCCTCCATCCCCGTTCCCGAGGAGCGGGCCTACCCGCTGCTGTCCTCGCAGGAGGTCAACCTCGCCATCCGGGGCGCGCTGAACCGGCGGCTCGTCGTCGTCGGCGCCTGCATCGGCACCGACGCCCACACCGTCGGCATCGACGCGATCCTCAACGTCAAGGGCTTCGCGGGGGAGAAGGGCCTGGAGTACTACCGGGAGATCCAGGTGGTGAACATGGGCGCCCAGGTCACGGTGGAGGAACTCGTCGAACGCGCCAAGGCCGAGGACGCCGACGCCGTCCTGGTCTCCCAGGTCGTCACCCAGAAGAACGCGCACCTGCACAACACCAAGCAGATGGCCGCCGCGTTCCACGCCGAGTATCCCACCGCCGTCGCCGCCGGCATGGGACGGCCCCTGCTGGTGGTCGGCGGCCCGCGCTTCGACACCGTCACCGAGGAGGACCTCGGCGTCGACCGGATCTTCGGCAAGGGCACCACCCCCGCCGAGGTCGCCAGCTACCTCGTCCACGCCCTGCTTCCGGGCACCGCCGTGCAGGAGGCCCGGCAGGCGGACGACGGCGAACGAGAGGACGAGCGATGAGCGACCCCCGCGAGGGCCTGACCGTCACCCACCGCCGCTACGTGCCCTACGCCCACGCGCACTACGCCGGGGACCTGGTCGACGGCGCCTACATGCTCGGCCTGTTCGGCGACGTCGCCACGGAGGTGTGCATCCGCACCGACGGCGACGAGGGCCTGTTCGCCTCCTACTCCGACGTGCAGTTCCGCGCGCCCGTCCGGGCCGGGGACGTGCTGGAGGCCAGCGCCGTCGTCACCCGGGTCGGCACCCGCAGCCGCACCCTGGACTTCCAGGCGCGGGTGGTGTGCCGGGGCCGTCCCGACAAGGGCGAGTCGTCCGCCGAGGTGCTGGCCGAGCCGATCGTCGCGGTCACCGCCACCGGCACCGTCGTGGTCCCCGCGCCCGGGGAGTGACCGCCCGCGGAGTGACCGCCCGGGCGAGGACCCGGCGGCGGCCGCGACGGAATTGACGCCCGGCCACGATCATGGGGCTGAGCTGGGAGAACGAAGAGTCGCCGCAGAACATGCGGCGGTTGACAAGGGCCGCGAAGCCGGTAGTTTTGCTGCAGTCCAGCACGGGACTCACCGATCGGCCGCCCGGGTCGCCACCGGGCACCGCGCCGCGGCGGGACGAGAGCGGGCCACACCGGTGGCCGACGCCGTGCCCGTCCGAGCCAGTGCGGTGGTCCGGGCCGGTGTCCGGGCGGAGCCGCCCGATCGCGCGGGGGGTTGGACCCGGGAAGGGCCCGGACATCCAGTAGAAAACGGAGACCCGCTCTCACCGCCTGTGGGACGGCTCCGGCCCGACGGATGTCACGGGCCCTCTTCCGCGTCCGCGCGCCCTCCGCGCCCTCCTGTCACCGCCTCCCGCGGCGTCCGCGCGGGTCGCCGGCCCGTGGCGTCGCCGCGCGAGCGGGCATACCGTGACCGGTAGGTGGTCGCCGCGGGCACGACGGGCCGGTAGCGTTCCCGCGAACGGATCGAGCGAACGAGGGGTGGACGTGGCCCAGGAGACCCTCCCGGACCGGCCGCCGGCCAGCGGACCCGCGGACCCGGACGGCGGCCCCGGCGCGGCGGGGCGTCCCGGCCGCGCCGGGCGGCTGGGACGGCGGCTGCGCCGCTTCCTGCGGACCGGCGGGCGCGCCGGATGGCCCCGCACCGTCGTCGTGATCGCCGCGGGCCTGGCGCTGTGCCTGGCCTTCCCGCCGTTCGACCTCACCCCGCTGGCGTTCCTCGCCGTCGCCGCGCTCACCCTCGCGGTGCGCGGGCAGGCGGCCCGCACCGGCGCCTGGCTGGGCTTCCTGTCCGGCGCCGCGTTCTTCCTGCCCGCCCTCGACGGGCTGATCCCGGTCGGCCCGGACGCCTGGGCCGTGCTGAGCCTGGTCGAGGCGCTGTACTTCGTCCCCATGGGCGCCGCGATCGCGCTGGTCACCCGGCTTCCCGGCTGGCCGCTGTGGACGGCCGGGCTGTGGGTCGGCCAGGAGGCGCTGCGGGGCCGCGTGCCGTTCGGCGGGTTCCCGTGGGCGCGGCTGGCCTTCAGCCAGACCGACACGCCCCTGACCCCGTACGCCTCGCTCGGCGGGGCGCCCCTGGTCACCTTCCTGACCGCGCTGATCGGCGGGCTGCTGGCCTTCGCCGTCCTGGCCGCCTGGCGGCTCCGCCCGTCGTCTCGCCGGGGCGCCGCGGACGGCGCGGACGGCACGCGGCCGGAAACGGCCGGACGCGGCGACCGCGAGCCCGCCGCCGAGGAACCGGCCGGCGCGCCGCGCGCCCCCGGCCGCCGCCGCGCCGCCGCCTCCGCCGTGCTCGCCCTCGCGGTGGCCGGAGCGGTCACCGGCGCGGGCGCGCTCATCCCGACCCCCTCGGACGGCCCGCGGGTCACCGTCGCCGTCATCCAGGGCAACGTGCCGCGCCTCGGCCTGGACTTCCTCGGCCAGCGCAAGGCCGTCCTGAACAACCACGTCAAGGCCACCCACGAGCTGGCCGCCCGGATCCGCGCCCACAAGGTCGCCAGGCCGCAGCTGGTGGTGTGGCCGGAGAACTCCAGCGACCTGGACCCCTACACCGAGCCCGACGCCTACCGGGCCATCGACGGCGCCGTGAAGGACGTCGGCGTCCCGGTCCTGGTCGGCGCCCTCACCGACACCCCCGACCGCAAGAAGGTCGAGAACCGCGGGATCGTCTGGGACCCGGTGACCGGCCCCGGCGACTACTACGTCAAGCGGCACCCCGTCCCGTTCGGCGAGTACCTGCCGTTCCGCGACGTCCTCACCAAGATCATCAAGCGGTTCGAGCTGATCCCCCGGGACTTCGCCAAGGGCACCCGGTCGGGGGTCATGCGGCTCGGCCCCGTCGACATCGGCGACGTGATCTGCTTCGAGGTCGCCTACGACAAGGAGGTCCGCGACGTCGCCCGCGGCCGGATCCTCGTCGTGCAGACCAACAACGCCACCTACGGCCGCACCAGCCTGCCGCCGCAGCAGATCGCCATGTCGAGGCTGCGGGCGGTCGAACATGGTCGTACGATCTTGGTTGCCGCGACGAGCGGGATCAGCGCGATCGTCGCCCCGGACGGCCGGATGATCGACCGGTCCGGGGAGTTCGTGCCCGACATCCAGGTCGCGAGCGTCCCCGAGCGCACCGAGCGCACCCTGGCGGACCGGCTCGGCGAGTGGCCGGAATGGGTGCTGGTCGTGCTGGGCATCGGTGCGCTGTGCGCCGCGGCATGGACGACGGTCAGCAAGAACGAGGAGATTTGACACCGATGGAGATCCCAGCCGAGCTCGGCAGGGTGCTCGTGATCATCCCGACCTACAACGAGCGGGAGAACATCGAGCGCATCACCGGCCGGGTGCGCAAGGCCGTCCCGTCGGTGGACGTGCTGGTCGTGGACGACGCCAGCCCGGACGGCACCGGCGAGGTCGCCGACGCCATGGCCGCCGCCGACGAGCAGGTCAAGGTCCTGCACCGCACCGGCAAAGAGGGCCTCGGCCCCGCCTACATCGCCGGGTTCCGGTGGGCCGCCGACCACGGCTACGACGTCATGGTCGAGATGGACGCCGACGGCTCCCACCAGCCCGAGGAGCTGCCCCGGCTGCTGGCCGCGCTCGAGGACGCCGACCTGGTGATCGGCGCCCGCTGGGTGCCCGGCGGCAAGGTGGAGAACTGGCCCAAGCGCCGTGAGGCGCTCTCGCGCGGCGCCAACACCTACGCCCGGATGATGCTGCGCATCCCGCTGCACGACGCCACCGGCGGGTACCGCGCCTTCCGCGCCGCCACGCTGGACAAGATCGGCCTGGAAGGGGTCGACTCGCGCGGCTACTGCTTCCAGATCGACCTGGCGCTGCGCGCGCTCCACAAGGGGCTGCGCGTCGTCGAGGTGCCGATCACCTTCGTCGAGCGCGTGCACGGCACCAGCAAGATGAGCCGGGACGTGATGATGGAGGCGGCGCTGCGCATCACCCAGTGGGGGGTGGCCGGGCGCGCCGGGGGGAAACGTTCGGAGCCGCCGCGGCGTTGACACGGGTACAGGCATCCCGCGACCCGAAAATGGAGCCATGCTGCCGCTAGCACTGGTCCTGGCGTTCCTGCTGACGCCCGTTCTGGAGATCTACCTGCTCGTCCAGGTCGGCGAGGCGATCGGCGCCTGGCCGACGGTCGGGCTGCTGGTCGCCGAGACGCTGCTGGGCGGCTGGATCGTCCGCCGCGAGGGCCGGCGCGCCTGGCGGAGCCTGCAGGAGACCGTGCGGCGCGGCGTCGTGCCCGACCGGGAGCTCGGCGACGCCGCGCTGGTCATGGCCGGCGGCGTGCTGCTGCTGATCCCCGGCCTCATCACCGACGTGCTGGGGCTGGCGTTCGTGCTGCCGTTCACCCGGCCGCTCGTCCGCCGCGTCGCGTCCCGGTACGCCGCCCGGCGGATGCGGATCGCCGGCGACCGCGCCTCGATGACCTTCCCGCCCGGCGCCGCGGGCTCCGGCCCGGCCGGGTTCGGGCCGTTCGGCCCGTTCCGGCCCGCCGCGGACGACCGCGACCCCGGCACGCCGCGCGGCCCCGTCGTCCGCGGCGAGGTCGTCGAAGAGGACGACCACCCCTCCCGCACCTGACGGGGCCCGCGGCGCCCGGCAAGCGATCCACGTCGGCGTCCGGGCAACGTCACCGGACAAACGTCACCGGACATGGGACCACGTCACCGGACATGGGAAAGGCCCGCACCTTCCGGTGCGGGCCCTCCGCCGTTCTCAGTCGATCATGCCGATCTCCTCCTGCGCCCCGCACGCAGGATCTCGAGCCGCTCGGCGAGGACCTCCTCCAGATCCTCCACGGTTCTGCGCTCCATGAGCATGTCCCAGTGGGTGCGCGGCGGCTTGCCCTTCTTGGCTTGGGGCAGCTCCCCGTCGACCCGCAGGGCCGTGGCGCCGCAGCTGCGGCATTCCCAGGTCATCGGCACCTCGGCCTCGGCTGCGAGCGTCACGGTGAACCGGTGGCCCTTCGTACAGGTGTAGTCCACCTCTTGCCGAGGGGCCAGATCGGTGTTGCGATCGTTCTCGTAGCTCGTGGCTCCGAGTCGGGTGCCGCGAAGTGCGCGCTCGGCCATCGTCACGTGCCTCCCAGACGGCTTGCGGTCTTGCCCTGACCAACGCTGGACACCATCACAAGATTCCCGGATCATGCCGCGCCCAACCCTGCTCTTTGCGGCCGCACCGGGCCGGGCGCGCCGATCGTCCGGCGGGCGCGCTACCCGCGGCGCGTCAGGACCTCGTCGATCAGCCCGTACTCCTTGGCCTGCGCGGCGGTGAAGTGGCGTTCGCGGTCCAGGTCCCGCCGGACGGTCTCGGGGCTGCGCCCGGTCGCCTCCGCCAGGATCGCCTCGGTCCGCTCGCGCATCCGCAGCACCTCCCGCGCCTGGATCTCCAGGTCGCTGGAGTACCCGCGGGACGCCTCGGCCGCCGGCTCGTGCAGCCGGATCCGCGCGTTGGCCAGCGCCGCCCGCCGGCCCGGCGCGCCCGCCGCCAGCAGCACCGCCGCCGCGGGCCCGGCCTGCCCGACGCAGGTGGTCTCGATCTCCGGCCGGACGTAGCGCATCGTGTCGCAGATCGCCATCATCGCCGTCAGCGACCCGCCCGGCGAGTTGATGTACAGCGCGATCGGCCGGTCGGGGTCCATCCCCTCCAGCGCCAGCAGTTGCGCGGTGACGTCGTTGGCGGTGGTGTCGTCGACCGGGGCGCCGAGGAACACGATGCGGTCCTCGAAGAGCTTGTTGTACGGGGTGGTCTCCTTGACCCCGTAGCCCGTCCGCTCGACGAACGAGGGGACCGGATGGCGGCCCTCGGCGCGTGTCACGACCCGACCCGGTCGGTGCTGTCGATGACGTGGTCGACGAACCCGTACTCGCGGGCCTGCTCGGCGGTGAACCAGCGGTCCCGGTCGCTGTCGGCCTCGATCTTCTCCAGCGGCTGACCGGTGTGGAACGCGGTCCGCTCGGCCAGCGTCCGCTTCAGGTACAGCGACTGCTCGGCCTGGATCCTGATGTCGGACGCGGTGCCGCCGATCCCGCCGTGCGGCTGGTGCATCATCACGCGCGCGTGCCGCAGCGCGTGCCGCTTGCCGGCCGTCCCGGCGCACAGCAGCGTCTGCCCCATCGAGGCGGCCATCCCCATCGCCACGGTCGAGATGTCGTTCGGGACGAACTGCATCATGTCGTAGATCGCCATCCCGGCGTCGACCACGCCGCCGGGGGAGTTGATGTAGATGGTGATGTCGCGCCGCGCGTCGTGCGCGGCGAGCAGCAGCAGCTGCGCGTTGACCCGGTTGGCGACCTGGTCGTCGATCTCGGTGCCGAGGAACACGATCCGCTGCGCCAGCAGCCGCTCGGACAGCTGCGCCTCCGCGAGCGGCGGCGCCTCGGACACCCTCGCCGTCGTCCGCGGTGCGAAGGTCTCCGGCCGCCGCGCCGGGCGGTCCTCCTCCGGTCGGTCGAACATGCAGACCCTCCTCTCGATCTGTACAGAACGTACGCTCTGTACATATGTTGAACCTACACTCGCGGGGCAGGAAGGGGCCAGGGGAGTTCGCTATACGATGAACAGCGTGGAGAAGCCGGTGACGGAGGCACGCAAGGAGTTCGCCGACCTGGTGAACCGGGTCGCCTACACGGGGGAGCGTGTGGCGCTGACCCGGCGTGGGAAGGTGATGGCCGCCCTCGTGTCGGCGGAGGACCTGGAACTGCTGGAGAGCCTGCGCGCCGGGCGCCTGGACCTCACCCAGACCGGCCAGGCCGCGGCGCAGCAGCCCGAGCGCCCGCAGCACGCACCACTGCGCATCGCGGCGGAGTACCGTCCGGGCGGCCCGCCGCGTCCGCCGGGCTTCGGCCGCTGACGCCGCCCCGGCGGGCCGGACGGTCAGGAGGCCGGGGCCGACCGGGGCCACAGGTCGCGGGACGCCATCACGTGGCGCAGCGCGACCAGGTCGTCCGTCATGATGCCGTCGATGCCGATGTCGAGGAGCCGGTTCATCGCGGCGGGATCGTTGACCGTCCAGGCGTGCACCTTCAGGCCGAGGCGGTGCGCCTCGGCGATGAACGCCTCGGTGACGAACGGGACGGGCCCGAGGCCGTAGGGCACCTGCGCGCACGCCACACCGGTCGCGGCCAGCCGGACGAGCTTGGCGGTCGGGCCCCCGTAGGACTTGGCGCGCAGCGCCATCAGCCCACGCGGGCCGAGCGCCATGCACACGTCCTCACCGGTGAACAGGGGGAGGCGGGCGCGCATCTGCGCGAGCCGGCGGGTGGAGAACGAGGTGATGCACACCCGGTCCCACGCGCGGGTGCGGTGCAGGGCCTCGGCGAGCGGGCCGATGACGGGCGCGTCCTTGAGGTCGATGTTGACCCGCGCGTCCGGCCAGGCCGACAGGATCTCCTCCAGGCGGGGGATGGGCTCGGCGCCGCGGATGCGGGCCTTGGCGACCTCGGCGTAGGGCATCCGCGCGATCGCCCCCGTCCGGTCCGTCACCCGGTCGAGCGTGCGGTCGTGGAAGGCGACGACGACGCCGTCGGCGGTGGCGTGCGCGTCGGTCTCCAGGTAGCGGTAGCCGAGGTCGATGGCGCGCTGGAAGGCGGGCATCGAGTTCTCCGGCCGGCCGCTCGCGCCGCCGCGGTGGGCGAACGGGATCGGGCCCGGATGGTCGAGGAAGGCGTACGAGCGGGGCACCCGTCCGATTATGGCCGACGTCCGCGCCCGGCCTTACCTTACTGTGTAAAGGCGTCGGGCTGTCAGTGCGGCTGCTAGCGTCGCCTCTCCATACGATCAGCAAAAGGAGCAGGTCCCATGGCCGACGTGAACGAGTACCGGGCGACGTTCGAGCTGGTGGACGTGGACGGCGACGGGTACATCTCCACGGCCGAGCTGAAGAACCTGATGTCCAAGCTCGGCCAGGACATCTCCGAGACGCGGGCCGTCGAGGTCGTCGTGGCGGCCGACGCCAACCACGACGGGAAGATCTCGCTGGAGGAGTTCGCCACCCTGATGGAGCAGACGGCCTGACCTGCGGCACCATCGCGCCCCGGCGTGTCGCGCGACCGGCGTCAGGCGCGGGCCCCGGGGCGCGCTGACGGCAGGTGGCTGCCGATCGCCTGCGCCAGTTCCTCGGCATGGGTCAGCTGGGGATGGTGGCCCGCGCCGTCGATCACGGTCACCGTCGCGCGCTCTCCCAGCGAGTCGACCAGCGCTCTGCCGTCCCCGGTCAGGGAATCCGCGGCGCCGGTGATGACGTGCACGCGGCCCGTATAGCGGCGCAGGCAGTGCCGCAGTTCGGCGCGCCACCGCTCGCTGCCCGCGGTGGACAGGAGCCTCGCGGTGTGGGCGGCGACGCGGCCCCGGTGCAGGTCCTCGGCGCAGGACGTGAGCGCCTCGGCCGGCTCCCCGGATCCAGTGAGCCGGCGCGCGAGGGCCTCGGGGCGCACGCGCCGCAGGTAGGAGCGTGCGAGCAGGGGTGTCCGGGTGGCGAAGCCGGGGCGGGGCTGCAGGAAGAACGGCGCCACCAGCGTCAGCCCGGCGATCCGGTCCGGGCACCGCACGGCCGCCTGCAGGACGGCGGCCGCGCCGAGGGAATGGCCGACCAGATGTACGGAGCCGGCGTCCTCGGTCAGCGCGTCCAGCCAGTCCGCCAGATCGCGCGGGCGGCCGGCGCTCATGCCCAGGCCGGGCAGGTCCACGGCCCGCGCGTGCCCGAGGCCGGCGACGACCGCGGCCCACGTGTCGGCGTTGACCGGCAGGCCGGGCAGCACGACGGTCGGCGCACCCGGCTCGCCGAGCTCGAACGTCCGGACGCCGGCGTACCAGGTGAACCGCCGCGCCGGTCCCCGCGCGGGCGCGGCGCCGAACCGATGCGCGGCCAGGTGGTCGGCCCACCGCAGGATCGAGCCGGTCGTGTCAGGGGCCTTCAGCCCATGCCGTTCGGCGAGCGCGCGGGCCGGGCCCGTCGGGTAGCGGTCGGACGACAGGAAGCTCAGGGTCTCCGGGTCGGCCCTGGTGAGGGCGGCCGGCAGGCGCCGGATCACCGGCACCGGCACCCGCAGCCTCGGGACCCGCACCTGGTAGTGCCGGCCCACGAGCGAGAGCAGGTCGGGCAGCGGGGGAGTGCGGTCGTCCAGGACCCAGAAGGACCTGCCGGCGGCGTCCGGGTCGTCCGGCAGCAGCGTCATGAAGCGCGCCAGGTAGTCGACGGGGATCACCGGGACGAAGGTGCGCGCGTCGCCCGGCAGCGCGGGGACCGAGCCGCGCCAGATTTCCGCGATGCTCGTGGCGAGGCCGATCTGCTGGTCCGACTCGCCGCTCGCGCTGTCGCCGATCACGCTGGACGGATTGACGATGGACCACGGCACGCCCAGGCGGCCGGCCGTCGCCTGGAAGACCGCGTCCGCTTCCACCTTGGACGCCTCGTAGGCGCCGAGCCGCCGGTAGACGCCGCGCGCGACGTCATCGGTCCACGGCCCGTTCGCGGATTCGTGACCCCCCACGCGGTAACCCGACACGTGTACCAGCCGCCGCAGCCGGGGGACCTTCGCCGCGAACGACACGATCGCGGTGACGCTGTCGACGTTGGCCCGGCGCGCCTCGGCGTCCGTCATCCCGAACCGGTAGGCCGCCGCGCAGTTGTAGATCTCGGTGACGTCCCCCCAAGCGGGAGGATCCTCCTCCACCAGCCCCGGGCTGTCGAAGTCGACGCGCAGCTCGCGCATGGCGGTATCGCATCCATGCTCGGCTAGCCAGGAGGTCAGCCTCGCGTGGGACCGGCTGTCCCGCGTCGCCACCGTGACGTCGACGCCTTCCCTGGTCAGCGCGAGGATCAAATGCCGCCCGATGAAACCGCCGGCTCCGAACACCAGCGCATGCCGTGCCATGAGTTCCTCCTCGTCGCGAACCGTACGATCAAGAAACTAGACCGGTCTACCTATTCTGGCAAGCCGACGTGTCCCAGCGGCACTCGGCGGGGTCCACCCTCAGCCGTCCAGAACCGCTGCGCCAGGACCCGTCAGCTTGCAGGCCCGGCATGCAGGCCCGGGCACGGTGCTGCACCGCGCAGCCAGGCCGGTGAACCCTTGCGGGCCCGGCAGGCAGGGCCGGCGGGGCAAGCGCGGGTCAGGTCGGGGGAGCGGTTCCAGGAGCTGACCTCGGACGCGCCGGTCCGGTGGTCAGGGGCGGGGCGGGAGGGTGCGGATGGCGGTGCGCCAGCCGTGTTCGAGGAGGTCGAAGGCGCGCTCGACGGCTTCGCGGGGGTCGGTGCGGCCGCGGGCGAGGGCGGCGGTTTCGAGGGCGAAGTGGGCGAGGGCCGCGCAGGCCGAGTCGTCCTGGGGGCGGCCGGCGTCCTCGGCGATGGCGTGGGCGAGGGCGGTCTCGTGCCGCATCCACATGCGGTGCGCGTAGTCGCGCAGAGCCTGGTGGCCGTCGATGAGCCGGGTGAAGGGCTCGGCGGCGGGGTCGCCCACGACGAACTTGCGGCGCAGGACGTGCTCGCGCAGCGCGGCCGGGACGGAGGTGCCGGCGGGGCGGTCGCGGACGGCGGCGACGAGGGCGGCCTCCACGTCGGCGTCCTGGTCGAACACCAGCGCCTCTTTGCTGGGGAAGTGCTTGAACAGCGTGGTGGTGGAGACGTCGGCGGCCTCGGCGACGTCCTTGATCCCGACGTTGTCGTAGCCGTGCTCGAGGAACAGCCGCAGGGCGGCGTCGGCGAGCGCCTTGCGGGTGGCGGCCTTCTTGCGTTCCCGGCGGCCCATCGTCTCCGTCATGGCGCCATGCTACCGCTTGGGTTGCCTCACTAGAAAAGTTGACTCGTTGCACTTTTTAATCGAGTGTGCTTTTGTGGGGGTGCCGGCCCGGCGGCGACGCCCCGGATCCTCCCAGCACTCCCCGGATTCCCCACCATCAGTGAGGTGATCAGCCATGCCCGCACCCGGCCTGCCTCCGCCCGCGGCCCGCGGCGTCCGCTGGGCCCTGCTCGGCGTGATGCTCGCGATGCTGCTGTCGATGCTGGACAACATGGTGGTCGGCACCGCGATGCCCACCATCGTCGGCGACCTCGGCGACCTCGGCGACCTCGGCGGCCTGGAGCACATCTCCTGGGTCGTCACCGCCTACACGCTGGCCACGGCCGTGTCGACGCCCGTCTGGGGCAAGTTCGGCGACCTGTACGGGCGCAAGAACGTGTACCTGCTGTCGGTCGCGGTGTTCGTGGCCGGGTCGGCGCTGTCGGGCGCCGCGCAGTCGATGGTCCAGCTGATCGCGTTCCGCGCCGTGCAGGGGCTCGGCGCGGGCGGCATCGGCGGCCTGGCGTTCGCGCTCATCGGGTCGCTGGTGCCTCCCCGCGAGCGGGGCCGCTACCAGGGGATGACCGCGTCGGTGATGGCCGCAGGCACGATCGGGGGCCCGCTGCTGGGCGGTTTCATCACCGGCCACGCCGGCTGGCGCTGGGCGTTCTACATCAACCTGCCGCTCGGTGTGATCGCGCTGGTGTGGTGCTGGTTCCTGCTGCGGCTGCCCGCGGCCCGCGTGAAGGCCCGCGTCGACTGGACGGGCATCAGCCTGATGACGGCGGTGATCTGCGCGCTGGTGCTGGCGACGACCTGGGCGGGCAGCACCTACCCGTGGGCGTCGTGGCAGGTCCTGGCGCTGTTCGCGGCGGCGCTCGCGGGGGTGGCGGCGTTCGTGGCGGTGGAGCGCCGGGCCGCCGAACCCCTGCTGCCGCCGCGGATCTTCACGGGGCACCGCAACTTCCCGCTGATGTCGGTGCTGATCCTGGTGTCGGGCGTGGCGCTGTTCGGGTGCGCGCTGTACCTGCCGCTGTTCCAGCAGACGGTCCAGGGCGCGTCGGCGTCGGGCTCTGGGCTGCTGCTCCTGCCGCTGATGGCTCCGGTGGTGGTGGTCTCGCAGATCGGCGGCCGGGTGATGTCGGTGACGGGCCGGTACAAGGTGTTCCCGGTGGTCGGCACGGCGTTCCTGACGGCGGGGCTGTTCCTGCTGTCGACCATGGACGCCTCCACGTCCCGCGTTGTCACCGGCTGCTACATGGCGCTGGTGGGTGCGGGGATGGGCTGCCTGATGCAGATGGTCACCACGATCGCGCAGAACAGCGTGGAGATGCGCGATCTGGGGGCAGCGTCGTCGGCGATGACCCTGTTCCGCACGATGGGCGGTTCGGTGGGCGTGGCGGTGTTCGGTTCGCTGTTCAATCAGGCCCTCCACGGGAGGGTTCCGGCGGACGGGGCCGGCGGCGCGTCTCCGGCGGGCCTGCCGCAGCCCGCCCGGGACGCCTACCTGCATGCGTTCGTCACCGGCACGCACCAGATCTTCCTGCTGGGGGCGGTGGTGTCCGCGGTGTCGCTCGCCGCTGCCCTGCTGGTGAAGGAGGTACCGCTGAGGGGCGGGCCGCAACCGGCGCCGGCCGCCGCCGAACCGGGGACCGAGGCGGCCGGGACAGAACCCGAGCCCGGGAAGGTCTCACCCTGACCGGCTGCGCCCACGGCGCCCCGGCCGCCGGACAGCCCCGGGCAACGCCGGGACGTCAGGGCAGGCGGCGCAGCTTCAGGGCGTTGTCGATGCGCGTGTGGCTGCGCCCGTCGGGGCCGGTCTGGACGCGTTCGTGCTCGCCGCTCAGCAGCACCTCCCACTTGCCCTCCGGGAGCTGCAGCGACTCCAGCACCTCGTCGGGCGTGGGCAGATGCAGGTCGCGGTGGGGGTCGTCGTCGCCGTGGTCGTGCTCCTCCCAGGGCGGCAGCCCGGCGTGGCCGACGATCAGCAGGATCCCGCCGGGTGCGACGGCCGCGGCGGCCGAGCGCAGGATGTCCTCGCGCGGCAGTTCGCGGGGCGAGTGCAGGAAGTGCGCCGACACCAGGTCGAACTCGCCGTCGGGGAAGGAGAGGCCGAGTTCGTGGCGTTGCCAGTCGATGCGGTCGCCGACGCCGGCGTCCGCGGCGTGCCGGGCGGCGCGGTCGAGGGCGACCTGGGAGATGTCGACGGCGGTGACCCGCCAGCCGCGGCGCGCCAGCCAGATGGCGTCGGCGCCCTCGCCCGCGCCGAGGTCCAGGGCGGTGCCGGGCGGCAGGTCGGCGGCCTCGCGGACCAGGACGGTGTTGGGGTCGCCGCTCCAGATCCGCTCGCTCTCGGCGTATCGGGCGTCCCAGAATTCCTCTGCGGTGCTGCCTTCGTCGCTCATCATGCGTCCTTGGGATGTGAGGTCGTCGTTTCCGGTGCCATGCTCGTTGCCAGGCCCGGAATCGGCGAAATCCTTTGCCGTTGCAGCAAAATCCCCGGTACCGCCGGTACGGTCGCCGCCGCGGTGGGTCAGGCGGACCATTCGCGGCGGCGGGCCTCGGCGAGCGCGATGGCGGTGGCGACGGCGACGTTGAGGGAGCCGACGCGTCCGATCTGCGGGATGTAGGCCACGGCGTCGGCGGCGGCCAGCAGGGCGGGGGAGCAGCCGTGGTCCTCGCCGCCGACGGCCAGGCAGACGTTGCCGTCCAAGGGGGCCTCGTGCAGCGGGACGGCGTCACCGGTCAGCTCGATCGCGACGATGCGCAGGCCCTCCTCGCGGATGGCGGCGGCCGCCTTGGCGGGGGTGCCGGCGTGCTCCCACGGGACGAGCCGTTCGGTGCCGAGGGCGGTCTTGGCGACGTTGCGCTGGTCCGGGGGAGTGGCGTTGCCGGCGAGCCAGAGCCGCTCGACGCCGAACACGGCGGCGCTGCGGATGATCGAGCCCATGTTGAACGGCTGGGTGACCGACTCCACCAGCAGGCCGAGGCGGCCCTCGGTGCGGCGCCGCCAGTCGCGGTTGAGGCGCTTGACGTCGGTGCCGCGCAGCTGCCTGCGGCCGGGCGCGGGGTCGGTGGTGCTCATCGGGTGTGGCCTTCCGTGCTGGACGAGCGGGACGAGACGCGCAGGACGCGGTAGGCGGAGCGGGAGGCGATCCGCTCGGTGGGGAAGCCCTGGTCGTTCAGCCAGCGCTGCAGGGAGTCGGAGCCGAGGTGCTTCTGCACGACCAGGTGGGCGAGTCCGCCGGGGGACAGACGGGGCAGCCAGGCCAGGAGGAGGTCGTGCAGGGCGGCCTTGCCGATCCGGATCGGCGGGTTCGACCAGATCGCCGCGAAGCGCAGGCCGGGGTCCAGCTCGTCCGCCACCTTGAACCTTACATTGTCAAGGCCGGCGGTTTTGGCATTGAAATCAGCGAGCTCGACCGCTCGCTGATTAACGTCTACTCCCCATACGCTCGCCTGCGGCGAGCGGCTTGCCATGGTGAGCGCGATGGGGCCGTAGCCGCAGCCCAGGTCGAGCAGGTCACCGGTCTGCGGCGGCGCGGGGACGGTCTCCAGCAGGACGCGGGTGCCGGCGTCGACCCGGTCGGGGGAGAACATCCCGCTGTCGGTCTCCAGCCGCAGGTGCAGGTCCGGCAGGACCAAATCCACGGTGCGGCGGCGGCTCGCGGCGCCCGGCCGCTCGGCGAAGTAGTGTTCCCCCACGTCGGCCGACCGTATCAGCGTTCCGCGTGTTCCCGTGCCGCCCGGCCCCGCGGCTAGGGCAGGCGGGAGAACCAGGCGAGGGAGAAGCCGCCGGCCGCCAGCGCGAACAGCAGCGCGATGCCGGTGTAGCGGGCGGCGACGTCGCGGTGCTCGGTCTTGTAGCCCAGGGACGTGCCGATGTTGGCGTACACGTCGCGCAGCTGCCCGGCGTCGGCGGCCTCGTAGGCCTTGCCGTCGGTGCTGGTGGCGAGGGTCTTCAGCGCTTCCTTGTTGACCGAGACGCTGGTGGTCTCGCCCTCGATGTCGACGGTGCCGTACGGGGTGCCGAACGCGATCGTCGACACCGGGACGTGCGCGGAGCGGCTGGCGTCGACGGCCTCCTGCACGGACCGCCCGGTGGTGTTGTCCCCGTCGGACAACAGCACGATGTGGGCGGGCGGCGGGTCCTGGGCGGCCTGGGTGTCGAAGGTCCGGACGGCCTGCAGGGAGGTGAAGACCGCCTCGCCGATCGCGGTGCGCTTGGCGAGGGCGAGCTGGTCGAGGGAGGCGATGGCGGTGTCGCGGTCGGCGGACGGCGCGGCGATCAGGTTGGCGTTGCCGGCGAAGGAGACGACGCCGACGTTGAAGCGGGCCGGCAGCTCGCGGATGAACTTCTTGGCGGCGGCCTTGGCGGCCTCCATCCGGTTCGGCGGGACGTCCTGGGCCATCATCGACAGCGACACGTCCACGGCGACCATGATGGTGGCGCGGTCGCGGGGCACCTTCACCGAGCTGGCGGGGCGGGCGAACCCGATCATCATGAGGACGATCATGATGAGGAACAGGGTGGCGGCGACGTGCCGGCGCCAGCCCGGCCGCTTGGGCGCGACCTGGGAGAGCAGGGCCAGGTTGGTGAAGCGGACGGCGTAGTTGCGGCGGCGCATCTGCAGCACGACGTACAGGCCGGCGAGGATCGGCGCGAGGGCCAGCAGCCAGAGGCGGTCGGGAGACAGGAAGGTCATGGGCGCACTCCCGCGGTGGTGAAGGCCCGTCCGGCGGCGCGGCGCTGGCGGACGGCGAAGCGGGCGACGTCGGCGATCCAGTCGCGGTCGGTGCGCAGGACGAGGTGGTGGGCGCCGCAGCGGCGCAGGGCGGCGCGGGTGCCTTCCCGCTGGGCGGCGGCTGCTTCGGCGTAGCGTCGGCGCGTGCGGCGGCTGAGGACGATCTCGTGGGCGGCGCCGGTCTCGGGGTCGGTCATCTCGACGAGTCCGATGTCGGGCAGGTCGAGTTCGCGGGGGTCGATGATCTCGACGGCGAGGACCTGGTGGCGGGCGGCGAGGCGGCGCAGCGGGCTCTCCCAGTCGGGTGGCGCGTCCGGGGCGTCGGGGGGTGTGCCGGTGCGGGCGCCGGGGGCGGGCGGCAGGAAGTCGGAGATGACGACGCGCAGGCCGCGGCGGGTCTGGCCGCGGGCGAGGGAGGTGATGGCGGCGGCGAGGTCGCCGTGGGGTGCGCCGGCGGTGGCGGTGGTGCCGGACATGCGGGCGGGCGGTCCGGTGCCGGCGTCGGGGCGGGCGTCGAGGACGGCCTGCAGGAGGGCGTAGAAGGGTGCCTTGCCGGTGCGGGCGGGCCAGCGGCGCAGGCCGCCGGGGTGCTGGAGGTAGGCGCCGACGCGGTCGCCGAGGCGGACGGTGAGGAAGCCGACGGCGGCCAGGGCGGCGACGGCGAGGTCGCGTTTGACCATGGCGGCGGTGCCGAAGTCCATGCTGGGGGTGAGGTCGACCAGGGCCCAGGCCTCGAGTTCGTGGTCGGCGATGAGGTCGCGGACGTGCGGGGTGGTGGTGCGGGCGGTGACGGCCCAGTCCATGTGGCGGACGTCGTCCTCGCCGGGCTGGTAGACGCGGGCTTCGGCGAGTTCGGTGCCGGGGCCGGGGAGCAGGCCGAGGTGCTCGCCGTTGAGGAGTCCGTCCAGGCGGCGGGTGACCTGGAGTTCGAGGCGGCGCAGGGTCCGTTCGGGGGCGAGGTGGGCCAGGGCGCCGTCGCGGCGGGCGCGGGCGGGCTTGCGGTGGTCCCCGGTGGTCATGCGCTGGTCACCGCCGCGGCGCCGTGGTTCCAGACCACGCGGGGCGGGGGGACGGCGGCGAGGATCTGGTCGACGACCTCGCCGGGGTCGACGCCGTCGGCGAGGGCGTCGAAGGTGAGGACGAGGCGGTGGGAGATGACGTCGCGGGCGACGGCCTGGACGTCGTCGGGCAGGACGTAGTCGCGGCCGGACAGCAGGGCGAGGGCGCGGGCGGTGGAGACCAGGCCGAGGGTGGCGCGGGGGCTGGCGCCGATCTCGATGGCGGGGCGCAGGTCGGGCAGCCGGTACTGCTCGGGTTCGCGGGTGGCCATGACGAGGCGGACGATGTAGTCGGCGACGAGGTCGTGGACGGAGACCTCTTCGGCGGCGCGCTGGAGTTCGGCGAGGCGGTCGGAGTCCAGGACGCGGTTGGCCTTGGGCGGGTCGACGCTCATCCGCTGGAGGATGTGGAGTTCCTCGTGGGCGGCGGGGTGGTGGACGTCGATCTTCATGAGGAAGCGGTCGCGCTGGGCTTCGGGGAGGGGGTAGACGCCTTCGGACTCGATGGGGTTCTGGGTGGCCAGGACGATGAAGGGGCGGGGGAGGGGATAGGTGTTGCCGCCGAGGGAGACCTGGCGTTCGGCCATGACCTCCAGGAGGGCGGACTGGACCTTGGCGGGGGCGCGGTTGATCTCGTCGGCGAGGACGAAGTTGACGAAGACGGGGCCGAGTTCGACGTCGAACTGCTCGGTGGAGGGGTGGTAGATGCGGGTGCCGACGATGTCGGAGGGGACGAGGTCGGGGGTGAACTGGAGGCGGGCGAAGGTGCCGCCGACGACTTTGGCGAGGGTGCCGACGGCGAGGGTCTTGGCGACGCCGGGGACGCCTTCGACGAGGCAGTGGCCGCGGGCGAGGAGGGCGACGACCAGGCGTTCGACCATGTGGTCCTGGCCGACGATGACCTTCTTGACTTCGGCGAGGGTGCTCTGCAGCAGTGCGGCGGCCTCGTCGACGTCGTTGGCGGCGATGGTCATATGGGTGTCCCTCACTGTGTGACGGGTGTGAGCGGGCGCGTTCCGACCCTACGCGATCACTTGTACCCGTTCGTGCGCGATCCGTGCGCGTGCGCGGGAGGTGGGTGCGGGGGGTGTCTGGGGGTGGTCGTGGTGGCGGCCCGGGGCGGGTGCGGTTGTTAGGGTTGCGGCCATGTCGAGGCCGTTGCCCCTGGGGGATCCCGCGCAGGTGGGGCCGTTCCGTTTGTCGGCGCGTTTGTCGGAGTCCGCTGCCGGGATCGTGTTCCTGGGGGTGGACGGTGAGGGGCGGCGTGCGTGTGTGGCGGTGCTGAACCGGGGAGCGGCGGGGGACGCGGCGGCTCGGGATCGGTTCCGGGCGGCGATCATGGAGGCGGTGCCGGGCGGGTCCGGTGGCTTGGGCGGCGCGGGTGGCGGCGCGGCCGGGGGTGCGGGTGGCGGTGCGGCGGTGGTGGCGGCGCAGCCGGATGGTCCGGCGCCGTGGGTGGCGACGGCGTACGAGGCGGGTGGTGCGGGGGCGGAGCGGTTCTTGGAGCCGGTGCTGCTGGGCGGGCCGGGGCGGCGGTGGGGGCGGCGGCGCGGTCCGCAGTTCCAGCCGCATTGGCTGGGGTCGTCGGAGGCGGCGCTGGCGGGTCAGCGTCCGCGGGCGGAGGTGGCGACCGGGCCGGTGCCGGCTCCGGATCGTCCGCCGGAGCGGGGGCTGGTGGCGGCGGTGCTGACGTTGGCGGGGGCTTTGGTGGTGCTGGCGTTGCTGATGGCGGTGTTGTTCGCGTGCCAGCCGCGGCCGAAGGATCCGCCGTCTCCGCCGCCTGAGCCGTTGCCGACGTTCCAGTCGCCTTCGGTGGCGCCGCCGACGCCGCAGCAGCCGATGAGTCCGTCTCCGCCGTCTCCTTCGCCGTCGGCTTCGGGTGGTGGTGGTGACGGCGGTCCGCTGTGATGGCGGGCTAGGGGCTGGGGGCGGTGGTGGCGGGGTCGATGCCGGTTTCGCGGAGGCGGCGGCGCGGTGGGGTGCGGGGCGCGGTGTCCTGTCCGGTGAGGGTGCCGGTGGTGAGGCCGGGAGCGGGGTCGTCGGCGGGCAGGTCGTCGCAGGAGGCGACGTGGCAGGCGCGTTCGTCGCCGGGGTCGATGATCTGCTTGCTGTAGTGGGGTGGCCAGCGCAGCAGCATGCGGCGGCCGCAGGTCGGGCAGGCCCATTCCTCGGTTCCGGACTCTTCGGCCCGGATCATGCGCATGTCGTGCGTCGGCGGCAAGGCGGGTTCCTCCTCAACCGTTGGCGAGGTTCGGCGAAAATCGGGCTCCCTATGGTGATTGCCCACGTCAAAGCGGTTAAACGGGTCGGGCAAGTGGCGGGTGGTGATCGGTGCGGTGCCGCCGCCGGGATGGTCAAGGGTGGTCAAGTGGTGGTGGGGGCGGGGTGGTGGTGAGGGCGGTGCGGACGGCGGCGCCGATCGCGGCGACGGTCCGGGCGGGGCGGCGCGCGAAGGAGCCCCAGCCGAGGTATCCGTGGTCCAGGCCGGTCCCGGTGATGAGGGTGACGGGCACGCCGGCGGCTTGCAGGCGTTCGGCGTGCTGTTCGGCCTGGGGGCGCAGGCGGTCGTGTTCGGCGGTGGCGATGATCGCGGGTGGGAGGCCGCGGGGGTCGGGGTCCAGGAGGGGGGAGATG
>NZ_JBGNUT010000031.1:0-138242 GCF_041951385.1 Actinomadura sp. NTSP31
TCGCCGACTACCAGCCCTTCACCCCCATCATGGAAACCATCCGCGGCCTCCTCCTCGGCACCCACATCGGCAACAACGCCGCCATCGCCACCGCCTGGTGCACCGCCATCGCCGCCCTGTCCTACCTCTGGGCCAAACACACCTACAACAAAACCTGACCATCCCGACCCCCGAACAGGGCCGCCCGACCACCAGGTCCGGCGGCCCTGAACCTTTTCCGTGCTCTGTGGTGTGGACGTCTGATCACGGCGACAATCCGATCGGCGAAGCCCGCCAGCGCCTCACTGCGCCGCGTCCGGTGGTGTGACACCTGAAAGCGATATCCGCATTTTGGCGAGACGCCCCAGCGGCGATCGGCGAACCCGCCGAGTGGCGCGGGCATAGGTCGATCAGGATCCTCGGCAAAGGAACTACCGTCACCGGTCGGGCTGTGTGCCCTACGTAGCGGAGGCCTGGCGTCGGGGGTGTCAGGAGGTCACCGCGGCATCGATGAGTGTTCGTGAATCGCTTGCCTGACGTGCCCGTAACGGCTCCGGTCAGCGGTTGCGCCAGTTCGGGCTGCGCTTCTGGGCGAAGGCGGTCAGGCCTTCGACGGCGTCCTCGGTGGTCATGAGTTCGTCGAGCACCGGGGAGGAGGTCTCGATGGCGTCGACGGGGTCGGCGATCCCGGCCGTTTCCGTCATGACCTGCAGCGAGAGCCGGACCGAGGTGGGGAGTCGTCGAGGATCTCGGCGGCCAGCGCGCGGGCGCCCTCCAGCGCTGTGCCGGCGTCCGCCACGCGGTTGACCAGCCCGTAGTGCAGGGCTTCCTCGGCGGTGAGGCGCCGGCCGGTGAGGATCATGTCGTGAGCGATCTTCGGCGACCCAGGCCCGACCCTGACCTCGCTGAGGGCGAAGCGCGCCGTGGTGTCGGCGAACTAGGAACGGACCCGGTCCGCGGGCGCGGTCCAGCCGGTGGAGCGGATCCACTCGGCCAGGTCCCAGATGGTCGGCTCGATCGCCTTCAGTGCTGCGAGGTCTGACGGGGATTCGGACCCCTTGGCGAACTGGCGGAACATCGCCTTGTCGAGGTCGTTGCCGAGGACGCTCAGTGGCAGGGCCTCGTAGCGTGACGGTAGCCCGGCGCGCGCGCCGAACGCGGCGGCGATCTGGGGGCCCGTCGGCTCGTCGCCGGTGACCTCGATGGCTCCACCGGGCACGTCCGCGGTGTCGAGCAGGATCGCGGCGGCGACCTGGCCGATGTCCTTGATCGAGATCATCTTCAGGGGGATGTCGTCCGGCAGCGGCAGCCTCAGCACGATCGTTCCGTCCTCCAGGCTCGGCGCCATCACGGTCGCGAGGTTCTCCATGAAGGCGGTCGGGCGAACCATCGTGGCCCTCAGACCGGAACGCTTCAGGTATTCCTCGATCCGGTGCTTCGAGTCGTGGTGCGGCACGCCCGTTTCGCGATCCGCTCCGAAGACCGAGTTGAACACGACGTGTGGCACGCGCGCTGCGGCCGCCGCATCGACGAGGGCGGTGCCCACTCGGACCTCCTCCTCGACCTCCTCGAGGCTGTTCGCCTCCGGGGTCATGAAGTAGAACGCGTCGACGGCCTCCAGCGCGGCGACCGTTGACGCCGGGTCGTCGATCCGGACGGTCGCCAGCTCGACGCCTCGGGCGGCCAGCGCCTGCGCTCGATCGGACTTGGGGGTGCGGACGAGGGCCCGCACCCGCGCTCCCCGGGCCAGGAGCGCGTCGACGACCGCCCCGCCCTGCTGTCCCGTCGCACCGAAGACCGCGATCGCACCGTTTTCCCGCGTGACCATGTCGTCACCTCTCGCTAAGGCATGGCATGAACCCTGATTGGTTCATGCCATGAACAATACTAGTTCATGGCATGAACTGATGCAAAGCAGGAGGGTGCCCAGGAGGACTGCGCGGTATGTCAGGACGAGGTGGACGCGGAGACGCCCGACGCGTCCACGATGGCGGTGGCCAGGCGTTCGAGATCGCGCTGGTCGTCGGCGTCGAGGTTCTCCGCGACGTCGGGCAGGCGCTTGGTGGTCTCGGCGAACACCGCCTCGGCGAGCACCTTCCCCGCGGGCGTCACGCTGAGCATGATGACCCGCCGGTCCTGCTCTGAACTCGCTCGGCTGACCAGATGGCGCCGCTCGATGCGATCGACGAGCTGGCTCAGCGCGTTCTTGGTCATGCCGAGCGAGGCGGCGAGATACGCCATCTGCCGCGGCTCGTCCTTGACCGCGCACAGCAGCGTGGCCTGCAACGAAGTCAGGTCGTACTCGGCGCAGATCTGCGCGTACCTCCGCTGGATCAGGACCGAGAGCCAGAAGAGCTTGTCACCGTAGTCCACGCCCACCGCCCCTCGCCTGGCGCCGAACGCCTAGTCTACCGACGCCGACCGGCTCGCCGACCGTCCAACTGCCAGTGAAATCCGCCTTGCCTGGCCTGGCCTGGAGCGCCGCGACCCCTCCGCGAAGTCCTCGGCGCCTGGCAAATCCGGCCGGACTCGACGAGCACCAGGTCGGCCGCTGGACCTCCTGGCGGCGTTGGCCGGTGTTCGCGATGCTCGTCCACGCTCTGCTCGCCGTGATCGCCGCCCACGACAATGCCACACGACCGACCCCGGCCGGTTGATCGCGTTGACCTGAAACGAAGCTCAACGGCTGCTCACCAGCCTGAGTCCTGGCACCCGCCCGCATCTTGGCCTGCTCCGAGGCCTGGTCGATCTGGCGCCAATGCAACACTTCACTCGCTATAACGACCTACGGCTGGAGTGCTAGGCCGCGCGACCACACCATGGCGCTTCAGCCCGCCCGACCGCGGCATGACCCCGCCGGGAAACCAGCAGATCAGGCCACGAACCGGGATAACGAAGCCCCACGGGACCTGTACGAGACCAAGGGCGACCACGCGCGAGGTGGAGACCTGATCGCCGATCAAGGTGGCGTTCCACCTGCCCCCGGCAGCAGGAAGTCCCGCCATTACCGGTTCCCGGCCCGCGTGCGGCCTCGTTCGACACAGGCAACAGCATCATGACCGGCGCTGCTCGGCCATTCGGTGGCCGAGTTGCACCGCTATCACTCGGGTCATCGCACCGCATCCCCCCAAGTTTAGGGATACCGGCCTTATCTCGGCCCATCCTAATGTTGTGCTCATCGGAGCGGCGGGTTCGGAAAACGAATTCCGTAAGGCCCTTTCACTCCGACTCCTCAGTGCGAAAGGCGGTGACAGAAATGACGAAGATCAAGATCCGGAAGCTGGACAAGCTCGAGACCACGGGCGACCGGAAGAACAACACCTGAGTGCGGGGCCGGGGGCCGAGCCCACTGCGGGCACGGCCCCCGGCCTCTCCGTTGACCGACCATTTCTTTCGGAGGAATGTTCCATGCGGAAACCGAGAATCAAGACCGCACACCTTCCCGTCCGCCGTCCGGATGGGAAGATCTGGATCGGCAGCCGCCATTACGGGCTGGGCGCCGAAATCGACGACGAGTCGGGCCTGGTGTGGCCGCTGTGCGGCCGCATGGACGGGACGCTCCGTGAGGACGAACTGGTCGCCGCGGTGGCCGCCGAGCAGGGCGCCGACCCTGGTGAGGTCGCCGAGGCCGTGGACTTCCTCATCGCCTCCGGCTGGGTCGAGGATGCGGGCTCGCAACCCCCGCCATCGCTGTCGGAACGCGAGCTCAGGCGGTACGAGCGGGGCGTTCAGTTCCAGTCCTGGATCGACACCGCGCCCCGGACGCACCCGTACGAGCTCCAGGCCCGGCTGAAGGCGTCCAGGGTGGCGGTGCTGGGCATGGGCGGGATCGGCTGCGCGGTCGCGTCGAGCCTGGCCGCGTCCGGGGTCGGGCGGATCCACTGCGTCGATTTCGACGAGGTGGAGCTGACCAACCTCAACCGGCAACTGCTGTACGTCGAGGCCGATCTGGGACGGCGCAAGGTGGAGGTGGCCGTCCAGCGGCTCCGCATGCTGAACTCCGACATCGAGGTCAGCGGCGCGGACCTGCGGCTGGACAGCGCCGAGGACGTCGCGGACGCGGTGCGCGGCGCGGACGTGTTCCTGCTCTGCGCCGACAGCCCCGAGAATATCGAGCACTTCGCCAACCAGGCCGCATTGCGGCTCGGAACTCCCTGGCTGAACGGTGCCTACGCGGGGCCGATGCTGTGCGCCGGAACGTTCGTCCCCGGCGAGACCGGCTGCTACCGCTGCATGCGGGACGGCGAGCGGGAACGGCTGGCGTCCCAGGGCCGCGGCGACCTGACCAATCCGCGGATCCCCGGCTTCAACCCGGTCATGGCGCCCACCGCTCAAATGGCCGGCCACTTCGCCGCACTGGAGACCATCTTCCTGCTGCTGGGGATGCGCGTGCAGACCGCGGGCCGGAAACTGCACCGCAACTTCCTGGACTACGACCATCAGTACTACATCGAGGCCAAGAAGCGGCCGGGCTGCCCGGACTGCGGAGACACCGCCCGACCAATGGCCGAGGACTGAGACATGCCCGTCACCGCCGACAGCCGGGTGGAGTTGCATCCGCTCCATTTCAAGGACGAGGGCGCCGGGCAGTGGATCGTCGGCCGGACGGACACCGGGGAGTTCGTCGAGGTGCCGGCCGAGGCGGCCGCGTTCCTGCGCGCGCTGGCCGGCGGGGCCGACCTCGGTGGCGCTTGCGAGCGCGTCCAGGGCGAACACGGCGTGGACATCGACGCCGCCTCGTTCGTCGACGACCTCGTCGGCCTGGGCTTCGTCGCCCGCCTGGACGGTGTCGGGGTCGGCGAGCCCCCGCCTCCGACCAGTCTCCGCTGGCTGCGTCCGGAGCACGTCCGCTGGCTGTTCCGGTGGCCGCTCCTGGCGGCGGTCTACCTCTTCGTCCTGGCAGGCGTCGTGGCCGCGGCCAGGCGCGGCGACCCGATCCCCGGCTTCCGTGCCTACTTCGTCACCGACTCGCAGAGCGTGAACCTCGCCTGGAACACCGCGATGGTCCTGACGGCGATTGCGATCCACGAGTTCTGGCATCTGGCCGCCGCGCGGGCCGACGGCGTGCACGCGCGCTTCGGGCTCGGAACGCGCCTGCAGGTCCTGGTGGCCGAGACGACGGTGTCCGGGCTATGGGGCGCGCCCCGCCGCGTCCGGTTCCGGGTCTACCTCGCCGGCGTCACGTCCGACCTGGTGATCATCGCGGGCTGCTCCCTCGCCATCGATGCCTGCGCCCCCTCGGGGTTCGCCCTGCGCTCGCTTCACGCGCTGACCCTTGGCCTGCTGCTTTCGATCGCCCAGCAGTTCGCCTTGTACATGCGAACCGACATGTACTTCGTGCTGCAGGAGCTGCTGGGGTGCAAGAACCTGTACGCCGACAGCTGGCAGTATGTCCGGTACGTCGCACAGAAGGCGGCGGCGGTGTCCGGCCGGCCAAGGCCCCTGAATCCTCTGGACGAGGTGCCGTTTCGCGAGCGGCGGTCGATCAGGATTTACTCGTGGCTCATGGTGCTCGGATCTTTCGCGTCCGTCGCCCTGTTCCTCTTTTATGAAGGGCCGATCCTGCTCCATCTGTTCATCAAGGCAGGTCGGCAGGCGTTCGACGGAGTGACATCAGGCGACGGCGTGAGGATTGCCGACGGCATCACCGTCTTCGCTGTCGAGGGAACGCTTCAGGTGCTTTTCCTGCGCCTGTTCATCGCCAAGCACGCACCGAAACTGCGTGCGGCGTTGGACCGCCGTTCCAACCGCCGCGAATAGGTGCTGGGGGCGTCGTCAGGCGTTGATGGCGGCCATGAGTTCGTCGCGTCCGCCGGTGCCGGTCTTGCGAAAGATCGCCTTGAGGTGATCGTTGACCGTGTGGACGGACAGATCGAACGCACGGGCGACCTGCTTGGGTGCGGAGCCGTGCTGGAGGCGCTGCATGATCTGGCGTTCGCGGGCGGTGATCCCGTACCAGTCGCAGAACGATGGAAGCAGCAGTGCGCCGGTCGCGCGCTGGACCAGGATCGCGACGTCGCCGCTGGTGCCGAGCGGCTGCGCCTCGATCGCGGTCCACCAGCCCGACCCGACCGAGGGCACGCACAGCCGCTGGTGCCGCCGGTTCTCGCGCACCGCGGTCGCCAGGGAGGCGTACGACGCCTCGGTCAGCCATTCCGGTACCGAAAGCCGCGCCGCCATCGCCTCCAGCCACCGCCGCGCCTGGGGCGTCATCGCCCTCACCCGCCCGTCGCCCCCGACGACCAGCATGCCCGGCGGCGGCTCGCGTGTGGCGGGCACGCCGGGCTCCGCCGTCACGTAGCCGCGCAGCGCGGCGATCAGCGAAGGCCCGACCCCGGCGATCCGCCGCGCGTCGGCATCGTTGAACGGCCTCCCGCCCGCCGCCCGCAGAAGGCAGAGCAACCCCCACACGCCGCGCGCGTCCCGCAGCGCGAAACGCAGCTCTTCACCGACTCGGTTCCCGGTCGGCAGCCGGTCGCATCCGTCCGAGCCGACTCCGAGATCAGCCACGACCACGGGAACGGCATCTCCCACCACATCCCGTACAGCCATCTGCAGACCGTCCGCACCCAGCAAAGCGCGACCGAGATCTGGTACGTATCCGTGCCAGAACGCGAGTGAGGTGGCGCCCCAACCCGATGCCGGGTTCATCACTCCGCACCGCAGCGCATCATGCGCCACCACCGGAGCGATCACACGCGACAGCTCAGCCCCGATCTGCTCCAGCCCCGCGCCAGGCACCAGCGCAGAACACAGATCGCCACGCAACCGATCACTGACCGTCACCATGGTTTCCAGTGTGACTGCGACGGACCGTACACACCAGTGCACGAAGAGTGGATATGGGCCCTTCCTGCCCTCCGAGGTGGTGGTGGACCAGCAGGACACTGACCGTGCCGCACGCCAGACGGCGTAGGCGGCCACCCGGCAGAACCAGGTGGCCAACGCGTGCCCTATAGCTGTCGTGAGTGTTGGCGACGAATCCGGCAGGCAGCGGGCGGTCTGGCCCACTCGGTAAGCAGGCGGGTCTTCGACTCATGTTCGCCGTGGTCGACAGGACCGGGGTCTGTCAGCTTCCCTTTCGTGCCGCTGACGCTCGCCGAGTCGATCGCGCACCACGACCGGCCGGCTCGCGCCTGCGCCGAGTTCGTCCAGCACGATTCGATGCTGCTCGGACATGCCCCGGGCCGGCTTGCCGCTGTGCTGGCACAGCTGGATCCACCTGCTCGCAACGGGCTGACCGGTGGCCTGCTGCTCTTCGTCACCGACCCGTATGACCCGCTGACCGTCGATCGCGTTGGCCTTAGAGGTCATAACAAAATGTGTATGTAGCGCGACATATTGTGACGGTCGGGTGTGGTGTGGGTGGGTGCGTAAGGGCGAGCAACCTCCGTGGATCGTGCCCGACAGCCTGGTGGGAGCGGATCGAGCCGCTGCTGCCGAAGGTGGAGCGCCGTAAGCGCCACGCCGGGCGTAGGCGGCTGGACGACCGCAAGGTGTTGTGCGGGATCTTGTTTGTGCTGCATACGGGGATCCGGTGGGAGTTCCTGCCCCAGGAGTTGGGGTTCGGGTCGGGGATGACGTGCTGGCGGCGGCTGGCCGAGTGGCATCAGGCCGGGGTGTGGGAGCGGCTGCATCGGCTGTTACTGGAGGAGCTGCATGCCGCCGGGCAGTTGGACTGGTCGAGGGCGGTGATCGACAGCTCCCATGTGCGGGCGTTGAAGGGTGGCCCAAAACCGGGCCGAGCCCGGTCGACCGTGGCCGGCCGGGCTCCAAGCACCACCTGCTGACCGACGGCAACGGCATCCCGCTCGTTGTGTCGTTGACCGGTGGGAATCGTAACGACGTCACTCAGTTGATGCCGCTGCTGGAGGCGGTGCCGCCGGTCCGGGGCCGGGTCGGTCGACCTCGGCGAAGACCCGGGCGGCTGCTGGCCGACCGCGGCTACGACCACGACAAATACCGGCGCCTGGTCTGGGCCAAGGGCATCAAACCGGTCATCGCTCGCCGCGGCAGCCCGCACGGGTCCGGGCTGGGCGTCCACCGCTACGTCGTCGAGCGGACCATCGGCCTGCTGCACTGGTTCCGCCGCTTACGCATCCGCTGGGAGATCCGCGACGACATCCACGAGGCCTTCATGACCCTCGCCGCAGCCATCATCTGCTGGCGACGCCTCGTCCGCTGATTCTGTTACGACCTCTTAGCGCGGCCGTGTGATCCACGTGCTCAACGGTCGTCGACATCATCACGGCCCGCCTGTGCGCTCGGTCTCTCCCACACCTACGCCTACCACCTCGCGAAACAGTCGTCGCGGTGTCCGTCGGGGAGGCGGAGCAGGCGGGGGAGTGGTGGGCGGTGCCGCCCTTGGAGCGGACCGGGATGCGCCGGTTCTCCAGGTCCAGGTCCTCGACTCGCGGCGGCGCTCGCAGTTGGCCGGCACCGACGGCGCCGCCCACCGCTTGCGGGTCTGGCACCACGTGAGCCAGGAGGCGACCGCGGCGCGGTTGCGGTTCCAGGTCGCCGGCTTCGCCGCCCCCACGGCTGCTCGAAGGCGGCGATCTCGGCCAGCGGGCGGCCATCGTCGAGCAGCGTGACGGTTCGGTCGTCGACGCCGTCGCGCTGTGGAACTTGCGCTACCTGTCCGCCGCGGTCGACCGGCTGCGCGCCCAGGGGATTTCGGTCAACGATGAGGACGCCGTCTGGCTCAGCCCGCTCGGCCACGCCCACCTCAACTGCCTGGGCCGCTACTCCATCGCGTCCTCGGCACCCGCCGAGGGCCTGCGCGAGCTTGGCGACATCAGCCCTTTCGCGGCCTCTGCGGCTTGGTCGGGGGCTCGGCTTGGTGGTCGAGGGTTTACCACCGGTCCCAGTGCAGGACCTGGTCGCGTGGGATGCGGGGCGCGGGTTTGAAGTCGGTGCCGATCGTGTAGGCGAGCGGGATGAACGCGGCGAGCATGACCTCGTTGTAGGGGACGCCCAATACGGCGGCGAGTTCGGGTTCGAGTGGTCCTTGGGCGGTGGTCCACGTGGTGCCGAGGCCGCGGGCGCGGGCGGCGAGCATGAAACTCCAGGTCGCGGGCAGGATGGAGCCCCATGTGCCGGATTGGACGGCCGTCGAGGCGCGGTCAGTGCGCCCTTCGATGGCGGGGATGACGAACGCGGGGACGCGGTGGATGTTGTCTGTCAGGTGCCGTAGTCCGTCGAACACGCCTTGGGTGGAGCGCGGGGCGTGGTTCATGCGGCGGATGTCGTGCTCGGTCAGCGGTGCGCCCTCCGCGGCGGCGAGCGCGCGGCGGAAGATGTCGCCCACCTTGCGGCGCAGGCGCGGCTCGGTGACCACGATGAAGTGCCAGCGTTGCCGGTTGCGTCCGGTCGGCGCCTGGGTGGCCAGGTCGACGCACTCCTCGATGAGCCGGCGCGGGACGGGCCGGTCGAGGTCGAGCCGCTTGCGGACGGCCCGGGTGGTGGACAGCAGTTCGTCGGGGGTCAGGTCGAGGGTCATCGTGGTGCTCCTCATGCTCGTATGGAGGTCGGTGCGGTGTTCGCCGGTTCGTCGGCCGGGGGTTCGGCGCGGGCCCGCAGGCCGAGGTAGGCGATGAGGGCGCCGAGCAGCGAGAAGGCTCCGGCGGTCAGGAACGCCGCGCGGTAACCGTCCAGCGGGGAGATCGGGATGGCCATCACGGCCGCGAGCACCGCTACGCCGATGCCGGCTCCGATCTGGACGGCGGAGGTGACCAGGCCGGAGGCCAGGCCCTGGCGGTCGTCGGGCAGGGCCCCGACCGCGGCGATGTTGAGGCTGGGAAACGACAGGCCGTTGCCCACACCGTGCACGATGAGCGCGGGCAGCAGCACGGTCGCGTAGTCGCCGGATGCGCCCGTGCGCAGGAACAGCAGGATCCCGGCGCCTTGGACCAGCAGCCCGAGCGCGGCGATGCGCCGCAGGCCCCAGCGTCCGATCACCCGTCCGGCCAGGTTGGCGGTCACGACGATGGCCAATCCCATCGGGACGATCCCCAGCCCGGTGTCCAGCGCCGAGTACCCCAGCACGCCCTGCAGGTAGAGGACGGCCGCGAACTGCCAGCCGATCGTCGCGCACGCCCAGGCCAGCGCCGCCAGATTCGCCGAGGTGAGCCGTCGCGAGCGGAACACGCCCAGCGGCACGAGCGGGTCCCGCCGGCGGCGCTCGATCGCCACGAACGCGACCAGCGGCACCAGCGCCGCGACACCGGCGGGCCAACTGGTCTCGGTGAGCGCGTAGACAAGCAGCAGGACGCCGGTGGTGACGGTGCCGGCGCCCGCCACGTCGAATCCCGTGCGGGGAGCGTCCGCGCGTCCGGCCGGGATCACCCTGGGGGCGACGGCGAGCACGAGCAGCGCGATGGGCACCGGCAGGAAGAACACCAGCCGCCAACTCACCTCGGTGAGCAGCCCGGAGGCGATCAGCCCGGCGCTGTAGCCGGTCGCTCCGGCCAGCGCGTACACGCCGAGCGCCCGGTTGCGGCGCGGCCCCTCGGCGAACGTCGTGGTGATCAGCGACAGTGCCGCCGGAGCGGTCAGCGCGGCCGCGACGCCCTTCACCACGCGGGTGGCGACCAGCAGCCGGCCGTCGGAGAGCAGGCCGCCCGCCAGGCTCGCCGCCGCGAACACCGCCAGCGACGCCAGGAACATCCGGCGCCGTCCGAGCAGGTCGGCCAGCCTCCCTCCGAGCAGCAGGAACCCGCCGTAGGCGACCGCATAGCCGGACATCAGCCATTGCAGCGTGCCCTCGGGCAGCGCGAGGTCGGAGCCGATGGCGGGCAGCGCCACGCCCATCAGCGACAGGTCCATCGAGTCCAGGAACACCGCCGCGCACAACAGGATCAGGGCCGCCGTCGCCCGGCGGTCGGAACGCATCACCAGATCACTCCATCTTTGGGCAGACGATCTGCAACGAGACGGAACCGTATGCTGGCAAATGATCTGCTGTCAAACAATCGTCTGGCAGATGGTTCTGATAGCCTCGGGCGGGTCGACAGTGCAGGAGACCCATGCCTTCCAAGCCCGCCCGGCCGGCGTACTTCCCGACGCTGGCGGCCGAACGCCCGGACATCGCGATGTGCCGCGCCTCGGCGTACCTGGCCCGCGCCGCCGACGCCCACGCCGCCCGGCACGGCCTCGGCGTCGGCCAGCACCTGGTGCTGAAGATGCTCGACACCGTCGGCCCCTGCTCCCAGCAGGTGCTCAGCGAGGAACTGCGGATCGACCGCAGCGTCATGGTGAATGTGTGCGACGACCTGGAGCAGTCCGGATTCGTCCGCCGCGAACGAAACCCCGACGACCGCCGCTCCTACGCCGTCACCATCACCGATCAGGGCCGCGAACGCCTCGCCGGGGCCGAGAGCACCGTCCCCTCCTACCTGGAAGAAACATTCGCCCCTCTCACCACCGGCGAACGCGCCCAGCTCACCGCCCTGGTCAGCAAGCTCATGCAGCTCTGATCTCAGAGGCGAGACGCGGACCACGCGTTGGTCGGCTCCGATCGTCCCCCGGACCGTGAATGGTGGAGTAGCCGACGCTGTACTCCGTGGCGAGGTCGGCCAAGGACACCTCGCCGGTAGCGGCGCGGCGGCGGATTAGGCACGGGCAACCTGGGCTGTTTGCCCTTGAGCTTGCCATTCCTCTTGGCCAGGGCCATGCCCTCGCCGGTGCGCAGGTGGCCGGCTCACCGGAGAGTTACGGTTTGTGGGTTACCCAGAGTATTTCTGCTGGCCAGTGGTGTGCCCAGTCGGGCGGGTCCGTTTTGTTGTAGCCGTTGGGTGTTCCGGGTTCGGGCCGCGGTTCGATGAGGTCGTCGATGATGAGGCCCGCGCCGCGAAGGGTTTTGATCCAGTCACCGTAGGTGAGCTGATAGCTGGCCGCGCCGTGGTCTTCGGTGATGGTGTTCAGCCCGAAATAGTCGTGGTGCAGCGTGGTGGTGACCCGGCTTGCGGTGTCGTCGTAGCAGGCTTCGAACCACGGGCTGGCGGCGTTGAACACCAGGCGCCCGCCGCGGCGCAGGACGCGTGCGGCCTGCGGGACGGCCAGGTGCGGGGGCGCCCAGCTGAGCCCGCCATGGTCGCAGAACACCAGGTCGAAGCTGTCGGCGGTGAAGGGGAGTTGTTCGGCGGCGCCTTGCACCAGCGGGTAGCGGGCCGTTCCCATCGCGCGGGCTGCTGCGGCGAGCTGGGCTTCGGACAGGTCGAGCCCGACCACGGTGGCGCCCTCGGCGGCGAGTGACCTGGACCATTGGCCGGCGCCGCAGCCGAGTTCGAGGACGCGCTTGCCGGTGACGTCGCCCAGGGCGTGCAGGTGCGCGTCGGGGATGGCGTACATGCCCCACAGCCGGGGCGTGGCGCCGATCTGCGGGTCGTGCTCGTGCTGGTAGGTGCTGCTGATCTGGTTCCAGAACCGCCGGTTGGCGGGGATGCTGTCCACGCGCCGACTCCAGCACTTCTGTCGAGGGCGGTCAACACGATTAGGGCACGGGCCGGGATCATTGCAGGGGCCCTGGCGTGTCAGCCTGCCCGCGGGCCTGGTGCCAGATTGATCTACTCAAAGACTCGCTCGCGGTGATGCGACAAGGAATGGCCCATTCCCTGTCAAGAGCGCATGCGGCCGCACCCACCGGGCCCGTTTCCGCGTCCTACTCCCGAAGCTGACCCCAGCCCCAAAGTAGGGCTCGCGTGGGCTGCGGCCGGAATGCGGCAGAAGTGCACCGTGGGTGACCGGCTGGGGCGTCCCTGCGTTCATCATGCCGTTCATTCGGCCTGGTCCGGGTCAGCACCGACAAGCAGAACACCCAGCGGCAGGCTCGCCACCGACGACCGGCCCGCGCTGCTCAACGCGCTGTCCGACCTTCGCGACGGCGACCTGCTGACCGTCCAGGAGGTCGACGCCTCGGCCGCAACCTCCTGGAAGGACTCATCGTTCTCAACGACCTGTTCCAGCGCGGCGTCGGCGTCAAGGTACTGGAAGGCATCGCCACCGGCGAGCACACTGAACGCTCTCTCATCCTCGACCTCGCCTTGGCCGAGGACCGCCGCCGCGACATCGTCCGCAAGACAAGAACGGCCTGGAAGCCGCCCGCGCTCGCGGCCGGGTCGGCGGCCACCGGCCGGTGGTCGACGACGACAAGCGCGCCGCCATCCTCGCCCGCCGCGAGCGCGGCGAATCCGTCGGCACCGCCGCCGCCGGAGTCGACGTCTCCATCGGTGTCGTCCACAAGACCCTCACAGACGGCCAGCGCGCCGCCGCGGCCGCCGAAGACACCCCCCCCTGCTGACCAGCCCAGTACTTCGGGTTTGTTCTCCGAGCCGGAGCCTTAGCTGTTGGCCAGGGTGCGGTCGAGGAGGGGGAGCAGGCGGTCCCAGTGGCGCTGCAGGGCGGAGGGGTTGAAGGCGTCGGTGTCGGACATGGTGAAGCCGTGGACGGTGCCGGGGTAGATCTCGGAGGTGTAGTCGACACCCGCGGCATCCAGGAACTGGTTGAGCTCGCCGAGGGCCTCGGGCGTCAGGTCGGTTTCGGCGTGGCCGAAGTGGACCTGGGCGGTGAGCTTGGAGAGGCCGTCGGGCCCGACGGCACCCACGGGACCGTGGAATCCGGCGACGGCGGCCACCAGGCCGGGATGGGCCACGGCGGTGCGCACCGCCAGAAGGCCGCCTAAGCAGTAGCCGGTCACCGCGACCGGTCCGGTGCTGACCTCGGGCTGGGTGACGAGGAATCTGAGGTAGGCGTCGGCGTCGCTCAGGGTCCGTTGGGTGGTGTGCGCCTCGATCAAGGGCATCAGCTGGGCGAAGATCGCGGGCCGGGCCTCTTCTCCGATGTGCTCGGGAAGCTCGACCACTGGTGCCGGGCCGTGCCGGTAGAAGAAGTTGGGGACGAGCACGTAGTACCCGTGCCCGGCCAGTTCGCGGGCCATCTCCCGAAGTACGGGCCGGATGCCGAAGCCGTCCGCGTACATCAGCACCCCCGGGTGCCGGCCGCCACCGTCGGGGAAGGCGGCGAAGGCGTCGGCCTGGCCGTCCGTGGTGGGGATCTGCAGGGTCTTGGTGGGCATGAGTTCTCCTGTCGTGGTTGATGTGTCGAGCTTGTGATCAACACGACGGAGGCGGAGCCCGCGCGGCAGCGCAAGGTCCTTGATCGAACAGCGGGCCCGCACCGGCCCGTACGGCGCTCAGAAGAGCACCGGGTCACCAATCCGTGTGTGGCGCAATGCCGTCCCGGTAATCATCGCCACATCGTAGCCCGCCCCCCGACGCACACCCTCCCGGTCCCCCGTCTAATGAAACAAGATCACAAGCGTGGGCAGGTCACCCCACGGGCGGCATGAGCGCCGGAACCGTCCTGAACAAGTTGGCCGAGACCGCCGAGCACGCCGGCGAGTCCGCGCCCAGAACTGGGCCGACATGCACGAAGACGAGACCGCCGACTGGCGCAGGACCCTCGCGGACCTGGAAAAAGGCGTCCGCAGGGCTTCTTGACGTGACTGGCTGTTCGGTTGCTGCTCAAGCCCCGCATCGCCGTCAAGGTGCTGGAGGGGATCGCGGCCGGCGAGCACACCGAACGCTCGCTGCTCCTGGACCTGGCCCTCGCTCTTGCCGAGGACCGGCGCCGTGACATCCTCCGCAAGACCAAGGGCGGCCGGTAGCTCGCGCTGGGCTCGGCTGTTGCCTAGTTGTCTCGGTCAGCGCCGGTCGTCCATCACCAGAGCGCCGTTGAAGAAGTCGATGAGTCCGTACGGTGCGCGTTCCCCCAGGCACAGGTCAATGATCTCGTGCGCTTCGGCGTGGAAGGGCTCGGTGCGTGCGAACATCGCCTGTTCGTAGGCAGTGAGTGCGGCTTCGATGTCGTCGGGGTGGGCGGCGATCGCCTTGCCGAGTTCGGCGCCGTCGAACATGGCCAGGTTCGCGCCGTCGCCGGACGGCGGCATCAGGTGCGCGGCGTCGCCCAGGAGCGTCACCCCGGGTACGCGGTCCCACCGGTGCCCGTCCGGGAGCGTGTGGATCATGCGCGCGACCGGAGCGGCCTCCCCGTCGGTGATCAGCGCGGTGAGGTGCGGGGCCCACCCGTCGAACTCGGCCGCGACCTGCGCGCGCGCTGTGGCGGCGTCGGTGAAGTCGATGCCGGCGACCCACTCGGCGGAGCGGTTCAGCTCGACGTAGGTGTGCAGGATGTTCCCCGCCTCGCGGTGCGCGACGATCCCCTTCCCCGGGGCGAGCGCGTACATGGCGCCCTGGCCGACCGCCTCGGCCGTCGCGGGATGCCGCCGGTCGACGTCGTACAGATACGTTTCGACGAACGTGGTGCCGAGGTAGGCGGGGTCGGCGTCGGAGAGCAGCGGCCTGATCTTCGACCAGGCGCCGTCGGCGCCCACGAGGACGCTGCTGGTCACGGTCGAACCGTCGGCGAAGGTCACCTCGTGGCGGCCGCCGCCGAGCGGCCGGACTCCGGTGACCTTGCGTCCCCACTGGACCGTCCCGTCGGGCAGGGAGTCCAGCAGGACCTGGCGCAGGTCGCCGCGGAGCACCTCGGGACGCCCTGCCTCGCCGTCGTCGGGGACCTCCAGCAGCACCGCGCCGTGCCGGTCGAGCATGCGCGTCGCCTCGGCACCCTGGTGGATGATCGCGCGGAACTCGTCGGTGAGGCCGGCCGCTGCGAGCGCGGCCTGGCCGTCGTGCTCGTGGATGTCGAGCTGGCCGCCCTGCGTGCGGGACTCGGCCGAGGGGTCGGCCTCGTAGACCGTGGCGGGGACGCCGTGGACGTGCAGGACGGGGGGATGCCACGCAGACGAGGAAGAGCACCCGCCGGTGGGCGCGACGACGCCCTCTCACAAGAGGTCGTCGTCGGCGCCGCCGTCGCGCTGCTGGACGAGCACGGCGAACGAGGACTCACCTTCCGGCTGCTGGCCGAGAGCCTGAACACCGGTCCCGGGGCCCTGTACTGGCATGTGGCCAACAAGGACGAACTCGTCGCCCTGGCCGCCGATCAGGTCCTCGGCCGCGCCCTCACCAGGGCCCCCGGGCACGCCGACGACGCCGGAGGACAGCTTCGCGCGCTCGCCGTCACCGTCTTCGACACCCTCGACCGGCACCAGTGGGCCGCCTCCCACGTCACCGCGCCGGCCACCCTGCCCAACACGCTCCGCCTGCTCGACCGCATCGGCACACTCGTCATGCGAACCGGGCTGCCCGCCGACCGTCACTTCGCGGTCTCCACCGCGATCTTCAACTACATCACCGGCGTCAGCGCCCAGATCATCGCCCCAGGCCCCATCGTCGGCGCGTCCACCACCCGCGAGGCCTACCTCGCCCGAGCCGCCGAGCACTGGGAGAAGCTCGACCCCGCCGACTACCCCTTCCTGACCCGCGCCGCCACCGACCTGCGCGACCACGACGACCGCGACCAATTCATCGCCGGCCTGGACCTCCTCCTGGACGGCCTGGACACGACCAAACATCCGCAACCGCGAGGCGCCGGCAACAACCCATGAATCCCGTCTAGGGGTATCGAAAAACGCGTCGGAAAGATCGCCGCAGTACCGCTGTTCGCTCTGATCGCGCTGGACCCGAGTAGTCCCGTCGTGCTGTCAGACGCGTTCGGCGGCGGGCCCTTGGCCTTCGTCACCGGCTGGTGCCTCGCGTTCGTCGCCGGCGGCGAAACCGGCCTCGTCGGCCGCGGGTCCGCCCTGCCCGGCTACGCGAAACACAAATTGTTTGTCCCGAACGCCGAGGACGGCAGCTGGATGTAGCGGCCCTCGTGCAGGGCGCCGCTACGTGGTCATGCGGACGCAGCCGCTGAGAGTGATGCCGTTCGCCTTGCACAGGTAGAAGTGCACGTTCTTGACGCCGAACTCGTTGAATTCGGGTTCGTAGGAGTACTCGCCGTCGGTGGTCCAGCCGATTCCGACCCAGTTTCCCGTGGCGTTCGGCGTATCGTAGGTGACCTTCACTACCGAGCCGAGGCCGTCGCCGCCGTCGTCGAAAACGTTGGTGTTCTCGGTGTAGGCGTGATACCAGACGCCGCCGGTCGGGTGGCCGGTGTCGCGGACGTAGGTGTAGTCCAGCCGCGCGTACCCGAACGAGGTGTCCGCGTAGAGGCTGTAAGACGTCGCGAGCGCCGGAGTGGCCGTCGCCACGAGGGCGGCGGCGCCGGCGGCCAGGGCGACGGCCATCCTTCTCATCCGCATATCCATCGGTCCTTTCGCCGGTTCCCGCCATGCCGGAAGCTATTGGCGGCTTGCATTGCAGACGCTCTACCGAAAAGGATTACCTGGCAAGATCCGGAACATGGCCTGCTTCGGTCAGGCGCGGGACGCGCCGAACAGGTTGGATCGGGGCACGGTGTGTTGTCGAGACCGGTTTCGCCGGAGAGGTTCGAGCGTCCCGGAGTGGGCTGCTGATGAAACTCCCGGTCAGCAGCGAATCGCGCCGGATTGGGCGGAGGCTCTAAGGGTTGACTCGAAACCGGTCCGGCCGCTCGTGACCGACGCGCAGGTCGTCCGCGTCAGCGCCACTATCGCCCTCACTGGCGGCGCCCTTTGTGCTCTGGGCGGGCTGCTCGTGAAGCGCTGTTCATGTGCTGTCGCCGCCGGTTATCGCCGACTTGGCTGGTGTAGGGCGGCGGGACCTTGTCGGGCTGTGCCGGCGTCAGTGCGCGTTCGGGCGGAGGAAGTCGGTGAGGATGGGGGCGAGGTTTTCCGGACGGCGGAGGATGCCGTGGTCCTCGCCCGGGATGGAGATGTGCCGGGCACCGGGGACGGCAGTGGCGACCGCCTTCGCTGCGACCGTCAGCCAGGGCTGGGTCCGGTCTCCGCTGACCGCCAGGGTCGGGATCCCGATGTCGTGCAGGTCGTCGGAAAGGGCGAGGTCCGGACCGCAGACCGCGAGGTCGTATGGCAGGGAGTGGGCCAGCGCGGTCATCGCGGCCCATATGGGGCTGTCGCGCATCCGTGAGACGGCTTCCGCCGGGATAAGGGCCTGCTCCTGTAGGAAGAGCGCGGCCGCGCCGTCGCGGTCGTCCTTGGCCGCGAGCGCCTCGATCCGTGCGGAGACGCCCCTGGGCGGGATCGGCCGGGCGCCGTCGACGGCGTACGGGGGCTCGGACACCATGAGGGTGGTCACCGGCAGACCGTGCAGGGCGGCGGCGATGGCGAGCACCCCGCCGGAGGAGTGGCCGAACAGGCTCGCGCGGCCGCCGGCCGCCTCGATCAGCGCGGCGAGGTCCTCGATCTCGCGGGCCGGGTCGAAGCGGACGGCGTTGTCGGTGCTGTCCCCGCGCCCGCGCCGGTCATAGGCGATGGCCCGGTGGCCGCCGGCGGCGAGCGCGTGCGCCAGCCCGGCGAGGGCGGCGCGATCGTTGAACGCTCCTCCGATCAGGATGACGGCGGGGCCGCTTCCGACCGGCTCGTAGGCGATCCTGCTTCCGTCCGCCGAGATGGTGATGTCCATGCTGTCCTTCGAAGGAGACGGTGGAGCAGATCACGGCCGAGCCCCGGCGGTCGCGCGCTCGACCATGGGCGTGAGCACTTGTTCGGCGAACAGGCGCAGTTGGGCGTCGTCGGCCACGTCGGGGTCGGCGGGCGGGACGCCCAGGTAGGTGATGAACAGGCGGGCGAAGGTGTCGGCGACCCACCTGACTTCACGGCTGGGGGAGCCGGGCCGGTCCCCGTGCATCTCGCGGGCGATGAACGCCGCTCCCATGGAGAGCATCTCGGCGTTGTCGGCGGCCACGGCTTCCAGGGGAAGGCCGGGGTCGGTGAAGGCGAGGCGTTGCAGGAGGGGATGGCGGCGGGCGAACGTGACGGCGGCGACGAACGCCTCGGCGACGCCCGCGCGGCCGTCGGGCGCTCGGTCGATGCCTGCGGCGACCGCCGCCAGGAAGCGCTGGATCTCCCGGACGGCGAGCGCGTTGACCAGGTCGTCACGGCGGGGAAAGCGTCGGTAGACGGTCATGCGGCCCAGGCGGCTGCGCCGCACCACGTCTTCGACGGTCATCCGGTTCACGCCCACGGCGGCCGCTTCGGCGAGGGCTGCGTCCAAGATGCGTTCGCGGGCGCCATCGGCCTCGGCAGGAGGAGCGATGGCCGCTTCGTTCAAGAGCGCGGCCCACTGCGGATCGCCCATCATGCCTGCACGCCGGCGGTTCGAGCGCGGGCCATGGCCAGGTAGGGCGGCACCTGGAACGCCCAGCGGATCAGTCGTGCGTGGGTCCGCAGATAGGAGCCGTCCAGCAGGCGCGCGGCCCCGACGGGGTGGTCGAGTCCGGTCAGGCGCCGCGCCCAGGGCGGCGCCAGGCTCATCCCCGCGCGCACGTAGAACCGTTGCAGAGGGACGTCGAAAGGACTCTGCTGCGGCAACTGTGGCGTCATCAGGAATTCCAGGAAATCGCGGGTCTGTTCGGTCACCGCCAGTTCGGGCCGCACCCGGGAGACCAGGCCGGCCAGTTCGTCCATGGTCTCGGGAACCGCGTCGGCCCCGGCCATCCGGCCGATGACCGCCTGCTCGGCCAGGTAGCGGTCGCGTGTTCGCGGGGTGAGAGGGCGGTTGAACCGCTCGTACGCGGTCATGATCATCCAGGGGATGCAGGTGTGCACCCAGGCGAGCAGGGCGGGATCGAGGGCGCGGTAGCCGGTTCCGTCCGGACGGGTTCCGGCCACTTGCCCGTGGACCTTCTTGACGCCGTCGATCAGGCGCGTCGCGGCCCGGGTGTTGCCGAACGTCGTGCCGAGCACGTACCCCATCGTGGTCCGTCCGCGCCGGAACGGGTCCTGCCGATAGCTGGAATGGTCCTGCACTCCGGCGATCACCGAGGGATGCAGGATCTCCAGCACGATCGCCGCCACCCCGGCCATCGCCACCGCTCCGAGATCGCCGTTCACTACCCACGACACGCTGCCGGGACCGCACAGTCCCGGATCCCCCGCGGGACCGGCGTACACGCTCGCCTGGTCGTGCCGACCGCTGAGGGTCTGGACCGCGTCGACCACCTGACTCCGAAGATTCATCCCAGCCTCCGGACAGATGGTACGACCAGAATCTCATCAGTACCAGTTACCTGGTAACGGAAGTGGTGACGACCTGCTGGGTTCGCAGACCAGCACCCCTAACGGCCGCAACATGAGCGGTGCCTGTTCGCTGACGGCGTCCGCCCGCAGCGGCAGGTGGTCTCCGCCGGCTCGGGCCACCTGCCCGCTGAGGCGGGCGTCGCGGAGCCGCCGCGCTCTGCGGGGGCTAACCCCGTGCGGCGAGCTCGGGGTACAGGGTCGCGAGGTCGGCGGAAAGGCCGGCCTTGACCTGGCGCGTGATGTCGTCGGCGAGGACTTCGGGGGCATCGGCCTGGATCCCGTCCAAGGCCTGTACCGCGACGCTGTCGGGCGAGACCTTCGGTGCGTCGATGCCGGCGGTCATGTCGGTGTCCACGTAGCCGACGTGCAGTCCCGTGACGATGATGCCACGGGGCCGTAGCGCCAGCCGCAGCGCGTTGGTCTGGGCCCACAATGCGGCCTTGGACGCGCTGTAGGCGTCGCTGCCGGGAAGCGTGAACCAGGACAGAACCGAATGCATGGTGAGGATGTGGCCACCGCCATTGCGTTCGATGACGGGGGCGAAGGCGCGGGCGGTGAGCAGGGGGCCGTAGAAGTTGACCTCGAACTCGCGGCGGACGTCCTCGACGCTGGAGTCGAGGAAGGACGCGCCCAGCAGGCCCCCGGCGTTGTTGATCAGGATCGTCGTGTCCCGGGCCTGGTCGGCGGCCGCGGCCACGGAGCGGGGATCGGTGGTCTCCAGGGCCAGCGGGACCGCGTCGGGGTGGGTGATCCTCCGGGGGTCCCGGGCCGTCGCGTAGACCTTCGCGGCGCCGCGGTCGTAGAGGGCCTGCACCAGCGCCTTTCCGATGCCGCGGCTTCCGCCGGTGACGAATGCCACCGAGTCTTTGATGTCGGTCATGGGGCCGGCTCCTCCGGGTTGTAAACCGATCGGTTTCCAGCCACTGTAAACCGATCGGTTTCCAGGGTGCAAGCAGGGGCGTAACCTGGGCGCATGATCGAACCGACGCTCGCACCGACGGCGCCGTCCACCTCCACGTCGACGCGCGACCGTCTGCTCGACGCCGCGGCGAGGCTCTTCTACCAGGAGGGCGTGGGGGTGGGCGTCGAGACGTTGTGCCGCACCGCGGGAGTGTCCAAGCGCTCGATGTACCAGCTGTTCGACAGCAAGGACGAGGTGGTGGCGGCGAGCCTCGAGCGCATCGCGCCCGTGTATCAGGCGTTCCTGCAGCCCGCCGACGCCGTGCGCTCGCCGCGCGCACGGATACTGCATGTGTTCGAACGCCTCGAGGAGGCCGCGGCGGCGCCGGACTTCCGGGGGTGCCCGTTCTTGGCCGCGGCAGTGGAGGTGAAATCGCCTGAGCACCCGGCGAGCCAGGTCGCCCGCCGGTGCAAGGACGAGCTGACCGCGTTCTTCCAGCGTGAGGCGGAGCATGCAGGGGCCGAGGACCCGGGATTGCTCGCACGGCAGTTGACGGTGGTGTTCGACGGGTCGAGCGCGCGTGCCGTCGTGCAAGGCCAGGGCCTGGACGGTCTCGCCATCGGCACGGCGCGCGCCTTGCTCGATGCCGCGGGAGTGAAGGCGGCCTGCGACACCCCCTCAGGCGCGTAAGCCGCCGCTTTGGCAGATCGTCGGCCGGTGGCCGCCACCGATGTGGCGAGCGAGGCATTCAAGCACCGGCGGTGCTTCTCGTGCTCAAAGCCCGCTGAGGTCAGGAGCGGGTGCTGGTTTCGGCGCCGTCCGGCCGTCGGGCGGGAGTGATGATGCCGAGGCCGGCGCCTGTCGGGTCGGTCAGCCTCGCATAGCGGCCGGGCGGGGCGTCGGTGGGCGGCAGCTGGATGTGGGCGCCGAGCTCTGCCGCTCTGGCGGCGGAGGCGTCACAGTCGGTGACCCAGAAGTAGGGAATCCACTGCGCCGGGGTGTGCGGCGGCGGTTCGTCCGGGGAGACCGCGCCGCCGAAGAACCGGTCACCGGCTTTCCAAGTGATCCATGGGCGACCGTGGTGGACATGGTCAACGGCCTCCCAGCCGAGTACCGCGCCGTAGAAGCGGCGCGGTTGCCGGATGTCGGGGCACATCAGCTCGATCCAGCACACCGTCGACGGTTCGGTACCGAAACCGATCTCGAGGATGCCGGGAAGTGCGACGCCGAAGTCGGCGCCCTGGCGGTCCTGGAAGAGCGCCACCTGCCCGAGATCGGCGACGTTGGTCGGCGGCATCAGCTCCTGCCCGCCCGCGGCCTCGACGGCGGCGGCGGTGTCCTGGAGGTTCTCGACCCGGAAGTAGCAGGTCCACGTCGGCGGCTGCGCATCGTCGGCCAGCGACTGCAGGCCCGCGACCACCGGCCCCTGGTCGTCGCCGAGGGTGAGGATCTCGTAGTCGCCGTAGGAGGGCACGGCCAGGGTGAAGTCGGACCAGCCGAACAACCCGCGGTAGAAGCGCTTGGACGCCGACACGTCGGGGCTGGCCAGGTCGACCCATCCTGGCCGGCCGAGAGGGACGGCCGCCTCAGGCATCCTCGAACCTCCCGGCCTGAAGCCGGGCAGGGACCGCGCCCCCTCGTCCCCGGCAACGTCCGGCCCGCGCAGCGCACATGGACACCACACTATGAGCGGTCACGCAAACAGCACCGGACCTGCGATTACGGAATCCACCAAGAGCTTCCCACCCGTCGGCCCGCCACGCGTCCGAGCAGTATCCGCGCGTCGCCTGCGACCCCTCCGGCAGCGGGCGGCCGCAATTGTCGCGGGCGTCGTGGTCCAGAAGTCGGTCAATCTGTTTCGGGAAGGGTCCGGGGTAGCCCGAAGCGCGTCATGACATTGGTGTTGTTGAAGCCGGTGATGGAGGTGATGTGGTCGCCGGCGGTGGTGATGACCAGGAGGCTGTAGGCGCGGTAGACACCGGCGTGGGGGTCTGCCAGGTACAAGCCGAAGGCGGGCTGCCCGTTGGCACGGGTGGGTACCACGCGGTAGGTCCGGCCGGGGCGGAAGACGACGGCGGCGAAGAGGCGCTGGGCTGATTCGATGCCGCGGTATTCCAGCATGGCCGGGGGCATCGAGAGTCTCACATCGGTGACGAGCAGTCCGATCAGGGCGTCCAGGTCGGCGCGTTCCAGGGCGTTGGTGAGCCCGGCGACCAGCCGGTGTTCGGCGGCGGTGTCGGGTTGGCGTGCGGGCCCGCGGCCGCCGGTGCCGGCCAGATGGTCGTCGACGGTGGCACGGGCGCGTTTGAGGGCGCTGTTCACAGCTGCCTGGGTGGTGTCGAGCATCTGGGCGACTTCGGCGGCGTGGAAGCCCAGGACGTCACGGAGGACGAGCGCGGCGCGTTGGCGCGGGGGCAGCAGTTGCAGGGCGGTGATGAAGGCCAGGGAGATGGCCTCGGTGGTCTCGTAGCGGGCCTCCGGTCCGGGGCGCTGGTCGACAAGGTGGTCGAGCAGGACGTCGGGGTAGGGCTCCAACCAGGGCGGGGCGTCGCCGGCACCGGTGGGTTCGGGCAGGGGGGCCTCGGGCAGCGCGCGGGCGATGCGCGGGCGGCGGCCGTCGGCGCGCAGCATGCTCAGGCACCGGTTGGTCGCGATCTTGTAGAGCCAGGTCCGGAGCGAGGACCGCTGGCCGAACTCGCCGAGGTTACGCCAGGCGGACACGAGGGTCTCCTGGAGCGCGTCCTCGGCGTCCTGCAGGGATCCCAGGATGCGGTAGCAGTGCACCTGCAGCTCGTGGGAGTGGCCCTGGACCAGGTCGCGGAACGCGTTGTGGTCGCCGTCCCGAGCCCGAGCGATCAGGTCCGTCGTGTCCCTTTCCATCTCCATCGGCATGCATCCTCGCTTTGCTTCTTTCCGCAGGGCGCGTTCGGCTCGTCTGAAAGTACCGACGCCGCCGGCCCCGCGAATTGGGCGGTGTCCGCACGCCCAATTCGCGGACGTGCCCGCGTCTACCCGAATGGAGGCGGTCCCAGTCGGGGGCGCGCCCCGGACACAGAAGAGGACCACAGATCATGGCCACGTACGTTTTCTCCTTCCGGGTGCCCTCCGGCTACGCGCCCCACGCCGGGACGACGGCCGAGTGGCAGGCCTGGTTCGGCGGGCTGGGCTCGGCCCTGGTCGACATCGGCAACGCGGTGACCGGCCACGCCTCGCTCGGCGAGGTCGGCGGCGGCGACTCCCGCATGGTCGCCTACTCGGTGGTGTCCGCCGAGGACCTGGACTCCGCGCTGGCGCTGGCCAGGGACTGCCCGGTGATGCGGGTCGGCGGCGGGGTCGAGGTCGGTCCCGTGATGGAAGCCGCCGGGTCGTGAGCGACGCCACGACCGCATCGACGGCGCCGCCGGAGGGGTCGTTCCTGGCGACCGGCCGCGGCAGGGCCACGCTGGCGCTGCTGTGCGCGGTGACGTTCCTGGACGTCATGGACGGCTCGATCGTGAACGTCGCGCTGCCGACCATCCGTACGCATCTCGGGTTCTCGGTGCAGAACCTGCAGTGGGTGGTCAGCGGCTATCTGATCACCTATGGCGGGTTCCTGCTGCTGGGCGGCCGGGCCGGGGACCTGCTGGGGCGGCGGCGGCTGCTGGTCGCCGGGACCGCGCTGTTCGCGGCCTCCTCGCTGGCCTGCGGGTCGGCCGGCGGCCAGGGGCTGCTGGTCGGCGGCCGGCTCGCCCAGGGCTTCGGGGCGGCGATGATGTCCCCGGCCGCGCTGTCCATCCTGACCACCACCTTCCACGGCTCCGACCGGCACAAGGCGCTGGGCGTGTGGGCCGGGCTCAGCGGGCTGGCCTCGGCGGTCGGGTTGCTCTTCGGCGGGCTGCTCGCCCAGGACTTCGGCTGGCGGTGGGTGTTCTTCGTGAACCTCCCCGTGTGCGCGCTGGTGCTGTTCGGGGCGTTCCGGATCCTGAAGGCCGATCGCGGCCGGTCCGTGCCGGGCGGGTTCGACGCGGTCGGTGCGGTGCTGGTCACCGCCGGCATGCTGCTGCTGATCTTCACGTTGGTGAAGGCGCCGGACGAGGGCTGGGCCGCGGGCCGCACCATCGGCGGGCTGGGCGCCTCGGCGGTGCTGATGGCCGCGTTCGTGGTCAACGAGCGGCGGCACGCACATCCGCTGGTCCCATTGTCGATCTTCCGGATCAAGGGCCTGGCCGCGGCCGACGCCACCCAGGTGATCGCCTGGGCCGGGTTCTACTCGATGTTCTTCTTCCTCACTCTGTACATGCAGAACGTCCTGGGCTACTCCCAGCTGCGGGCCGGGCTCTCGTATGTGCCGGTGAGCGTCGGCATCGGGTTCGGCTCGACCGTGGCGACCAAGATGTTCGTCCGTACCGGGACCCGTCCGATCATCGTCTCCGGCGCACTGCTCGCCGCCGGCGGCATCTTCTGGCTCTCCCGCATCCCGGTGGACGGCACCTATGTCGGCGACCTGCTCGTCCCGCTCGTGGTCATGGGGGCCGGGCTGGGGCTGCTGTACGCCGGTGTGCAAACGGCCGCGAACGCGGGTGTGCCGGAGGAACAGGCCGGATTGGCCGCGGCTCTGATCACCGCCTCTTTCCAGCTCGGGTCGGCGCTCGGCCTGGCGGTGTTCAGCGGGATCGCGACCAGCCGCACCAGCCGCCTGCTGGCCGCCCACACCCCGCGCCCGGAGGCGCTCACCGCCGGCTTCCAGCGGGCCCTGCTCGTCAGCGCCCTCTGCCTGGTGGCAGCCGGAGCCATCGCGCTGCGCGCCTCCAACACCCGCGGCGAACCCGCCGCCACACCAGAAATCCAGCAGAAGCCGGAACCCTCCTACGACTCCGCATAACACAACACAAAGAGAATCCCGGAATGGCGTTCAACGCCATCCCGGGATTCTCTTTACCGTCGAGCGCGCGACCAGACTTCGGGCTTGGAAGGCGAGCGATGCGTCATGGGGCGGGGGCGTCCGGAGGGTTCCTGGCGGGGTCGGCGGCGATCAGGCGGGCCAGCATGGCGGCGAAGCGGTCGCCGGTGACGTCGCCGGGGGAGCGGCCGAAGAACATGCCGGCCAGGGTGTAGCCGGTGAGCGCGGAGATGACGACGGCCAGCAGGGCGCTGGGGTCCTCGCTCACCAGGCCGCTGTTCAGGTCGCGGGTGAGGTGGTCGGCCTCCTCGACGATGGCCTCGTCCAGCAGCGACCGGCCGATCTTGGCCTCCAGGTCGGGGAACCTGCCGTGCTCGCGGGCCAGCAGGGTGATCAGCGGCCTGATCTGCTCCATGTAGTCCAGTTGCTGGACGAGACGGCGGGTCAGAGCCTGGAGCGGCTCGTCCACGGGGCCGCGCTCGAACGTCTCGCGGCTGCGCATGGCCCGTTGAAGTTCGCGCTCGTAGACCTCGCGCACCGCCTCGTCCTTGGAGCGGAAGTGGCGGTAGAAACTGCCGCTGCCGGGCGACAGCCCGGCCAGCTCCTCGATGGTGGTGACCGTGGTGCCGCCGAAGCCGTGCTCGCGGACGAGCGTCAGCGTCGCGTCGAGGATGCGCTCGCGTGTAGGGGAGGTCACCTGAGAAAAGTAGCCCGTGGCCATGCAAGAACGTTCTTGCAGCAGCAAGAGCCTTCTTGCATACTGAAGTCGCTCGGGGGGTGCAAGAAGGCTCTTACATTCCTGGACGAGAGGCCCACCCCCCATGACCGGACTCTCCCGCCGCCACCTGCGGACCGCCGCGGCCACTGCGGCGACCGCGCTCGCCGCGACCGCCCTGGTCGCCGCGCCTGCTCTGATCGCCGCCCCCGCCCGCGCCGACGTTGTCGTCTCCGCTAAACAACAGGGCTGGGTACTGCGCGACGCCCAAGGCCGGCAGCTGACCCTGCGCGGCTTCAACGTCTCGGCGAGCACCAAGCTGAACGAGAACAGCCTGCTGCCCTTCCGCAGCACCGCCGACGCCGCCAAGTCCGCACAGGCAATGCGCGATCTCACCGGATCCAACGCGGTCCGGTTCCTCATCAGCTGGGAGGGCGTCCAGCCCGCGCCCGACCGCATCGACTACGCCTACCTCGACAAGGCCATCGCCCAGATCAGAGCATTCACCGACCGCGGCATCAACGTCCTGCTGGACTACCACCAGGACCTGTACTCGGCGCACCTGTTCAACCCGGGCAGCTGGTACACCGGCGACGGCGCCCCCAAATGGGTGACCGATGCCGGCGGCTACCCCACCGAGTCGTGCGGGATCTGCTTCACCTGGGGCCAGAACATGCAGACCAACGGCGCGGTGCGCCAGGCGATGTACGACTTCTGGCGCGACCGCGTCGTGCTCACCCCGGCCGGGCCCGTCGCCGTCCAGACCGCCTACCTGCAGCAGGCCCAGGCGACGATGGCCTACCTCAAGCAGCGGCTCCCGCAGCAGGCCTTCGACTCCATCGTCGGCATGGACCCCTTCAACGAACCGTTCGACGGCGGGCTGGACGGCAAGTCCGGGGTCGACTGGGAGAAGAACACCCTGATGCCCTTCTACCAGCGCTTCCGCGCGTCCATGGACCAGGCGGGCTGGACCTCCAAACCCGCATTCGTCGAACCCCTGGTCTTCTGGAACACCGTGCTGCTGGAACAGGGCGGCATGACCAAGATCGCACCGCTGGGCGCCCGGATGGTGTTCAACAGCCACTACTACGACGGCCCGCGCCTGTCGATCGACACCTCACCGGCCACCGACGGCACCTACGCCGAACCCATCAACGAGATCCGGCAGCGCGCCGCGTCCCTGCACACCGCCCCCTTCATCTCCGAGTTCGGATACAAGCTGTCGGGCAGCGGCAGCGACCGCACCCCCTGGATGATCCGTTCCATGTACCAGGCGATGGACGCCGGCGCGTCCGGCAAGAACTGGTGGAACGCACCCTCCACCGGAGGCGATCCGCTGTCGGCCATTCAATGGCACTGGGACATCTACAGCGGACGCCACCACGAGCTGATGAACGGCAACCCCGGCAAGGTCCAGACCGACGGCGACGGGTGGAACGACGAAGACTTCTCCGTCATCAAGACCAACGACGCCGGCGAGATCACGCTGCGCCTGGACCAGCGCGTCCTGGATCGCCTGTACCCCGACGCCATCAGCGGCGACAGCCTGGCCTTCGCCTACGAGGACCTGGCCCGCTCCGGCTACGCCGGCACCGGCCAGCAGCAGCCCTGGCTGATCGCCCCGTCCTCGATGCCCGACCTGTCCACCCTGGTGCAGAACCGGCAGTACGGCGTCCTGGTCTGGCGCAGCGGCACCTCAGGCGCCCCCACCGAACTCCACCTGCCGCAATCGTTGGCCCCCGCCGGCACCACGGTCGTCAGCGACCTGGCCACCCTCACCGGCCTGCCCGCCTCCGGCCCCGTCTCGACCGCACCCGAAACAGGCTCCACCACCGCGAAGCGGCTGCGGCTCGCCGCCCCGCCCTCCTCCGGCGTCCACGTCGCACTGATCGTCAACACCGCAACGGGCACACCGCCCACCCAAGCTCAGCTCACCGCCGCCCGCACCCAGCTCACCACCTGGCTGACCCAGAAATTTCCCACCCCCTGACAGCACCCGCGGCCGCCACTGCCGCTTATGGCTGCCAAAACCACGTCCGTGCAGGTGAGAGGCATAGGAGGCGGGCTCCGACGTGGGGTTCGAATAGTCGCAGAGCATGCCGATCCGCTTCGGAACCGCCGAGCCGACGACGAGCCGATGGGGCGCCGTTAGTGATCTTGCGGCTTCCTTGTTGGCTGCCACCTGAACTGCACGGATGGAGTTTTCGGCACGCGCGGGGCTGTTCGCCGCGGACGGCACGGCCCGCGCGCCGCCCGACCTGCTGCGGTTCCTGCGTGCCCATTCCGACGGCGACGTGGCCTTCGCCGCGCGCCGCGTCCGCACCGTCGTCGAGTGACCAACCTTGCGGGCCCGTCCGGCGTCACATGAGGGGAAGCGACCGGACGATGGCGCAGGAGCGGCTGTGACGCAGTGGCGTGTCCCGGACTTCGAGGAGGTCCGCGAGCTGGGGCGCGGGGCGCAGGGCCGGGTCGTGCTGGCCCGGCACGCCGCCCGCGGCACCCCGGTCGCGATCAAGTACCTAGCGGCGGGCGCGGACCCGGCCGCGCGCGAGGGGTTCCGAGCCGAGGCGCGGATGCTCGGGCGGGTCACCGACCCCAACGTCGCGCGCCTGTACCGGCTCGTCGAGCACGGCGAGGACCTCGCCATCGTGATGGAGGCGGTGGACGGCGTCCCGTTCAAGGAGATTCTGCGCCGGTACGAGTCCCTGGAGCCGGAGGCGGCGCTGACGGTGCTGAAGGGCTCGCTGCTCGGCCTCGCCGCCGCGCACGCCGCCGGAGTCGTCCACCGCGACTACAAGCCCGCCAACGTGATCGTCCCGTCGGACGGGCGCAGCAAGCTCGTCGACTTCGGCATCGCCGTGTTCGAGGGCGCGTCGTCAGCGGCGGGCACGCCGCTGTACATGGCGCCCGAGCAGTGGCGCGGCGAGCCCGCCACGCCCGCGACCGACGTGTACGCCGCGACGTGCGTCTTCTACGAGGCCCTCACCGGCCGCCGCCCGTACGGTGAGGGCGACCGCGCGTCCATCATGGCCGGACACCTGAACGGCGCCGTACCCGCCGAGGACGTGCCGGAGCCGCTGCGGCCGCTCATCACCCGCGGGATGGCCAAGGACGCGGCGGAGCGCCCGGTGAGCGCGGCGGCGTTCGTCGGGCAGTTGGAGGAGCTGGCGCAGGTCGTCTGCGGGGCGGACTGGGAGGCGCGGGGCGTGCGCGCGCTGGCCGGAGCCGCCATGGCGCTCGCCGCGCTGTTCCCGCTCGGGGCGGCCGGGCTCGTCCCGGCGGCGGCCGCGGGCGGCGGGGCGGCCGCCGGGACCGCCGCGGGGACGGGCGGGGTGGTCGCCGCCGTCGGCACCAAGGCGTCCGTGGCGATCGCCGCCACCGCCGTCGCGGGCGCCAGCGTCGGCGGGGCCGCGGTCTACCGGGCCACGGAACCCGACCAGACCACCCACCGCACCGTCGCCGCGGCGCCCGCGAGCCCGACCCTGTCGGGCGTGCTGCTCAAGATCGGCCCGTTGACCATCCGCGCCCCCGCCGCGTGGAAGACGCACCCGGTCCCGCGCTCGGCGTTCGACACGGACACGCCGCAGAAGCCCGACACCTACTACGTGAGCACCTGGACGACGCCCTGCAAGAAGGAGAATGCGCTCGAAGCGTCGCTCTACCCGGGGCAGAGCTGGTGTCCCGGCATCCATCTGCTCGGCCCGAGCTTCTTCACCGACCTCGGCGCCTACATCGCCGACAAGTACAGCAGGAGCAACACCTACGCCTCGCTCTTCCACCAGGACGAAGGGATGAGCTGCCCCCGTCATGACGAGCTGCGCGCCGTCGGCGTCGAGCGCGGCGCCGTCAAGACCGCCGACCGGCTCGCTCCCGTCGGGGCCAAGAAGGCCGAGTACCGCGAATGGCGCGTGCCCTGCTACACGCGGGAGAAGACCTCGCAGGACGTCGACGGCTACGGCCCCACCCGCCGCACGTCGACCACCTACACCGAGCGGCTCTGGTACCTGCCGCAATCGAAGATCCTCATCGTCGACATCTGGGACACCCCGAACCTGGCACAGATCCTCGCGAACGCCACCTGGACCACGTAGCCACCTGGGGTCAGCTTCGGGAGTAGGACGCCGGGAGGCGGCGGTCAGTTCGATCGTCAGCAGTGCGGCCGGCCTGCCCGCGTCGGCTTTCACCTCGACGGGCGGCGATCCGGCGGCCTCGGCCACCTGTTCGACGGCGCTGGTGAGGTCGTCGTCCAGCGGGTTGCTGTCTAGGACGCGGGCGAGCGCGAACAGCGTCTCGACGTCGTCCTAGCCCACCTCCAGGATCCGCAGCGGCTCCAGCTCCAGTCGTCCGCCGGGTGTGGGCCACGTCCGGTCCACCGTGCGCGCCCACAGCAGCCCGGTGTGCCCGGCCTCGGCGTGGACGGCGCGCAGCGCTGATGCCACCCGCTCCAGCGCATCGTGCGCGTGGCCGCCCGCCAGCGGGTCGGCAGGTCCATCGGAACCTCGCCGTCCTCCGGGGCTGGGTCTCCACCAGTGCAGCGTGGACAGCACCTCGCTCAGCTCGTTGGTCGCCGGGGGTCCAGCACCAGCACCCGCCGACGGCAGGCCGCAGGGTCGATCATCAGGGGGCCTCCTTGCCGTCCAGCGCCGGCTCGATCCGCTCCAGCAGGGCGTCAGCGGTGCGGGCCCAGTCGTGGCGGTCCTTGGCCTCGCCGCGCTGGGATCGGGCCACCTGGGATTGTCGCCGGGGGCCTCGTTCTCGGTGGCGTCCCCATCGAGCTGGTGAGGGTGTGGCGGCGCGGCGAGGCGGCTGGGCGCTACCCCAGGGCCCAGCGCTCCTCCGCCGACGGCTCGCGGTCGATCAGGGCCTGGGCGCGAGTCTGGGCCAGTTTTCTCAGTCGAGACCGCCCATCGCCCTGACCGCGCTCATATCCCCGCCGCTGAAAGGAGATCCGCGACGGCGGGTGTGCCCGAAGATGGCGAGTCCGATCGGAACGAGTGCGGCCATCAGCGCGAATTTCGCACCCCGGATCAGGCGGCCGCCCGGTGGGCCGAGGTGGACGTCGGTGACCATGTCCTGGTCGGTGGGGTGGAGGGCGGAGTAGTAGACGATGACCCGTTCCCCGACCCGCGGATCGTGCTGGAAGGCACTGGCGTGCCGTACGGTGAACTGGCGCGGCTCCTCGATTCGCAGATTCCAGGACGTGGCTGCCAGGTGGTTGACCTTGGTTACCGTCGCTTCGGCCCGGACGGCGTTGACGCGCTGCTCGTGTCCTTTGGCCAGGCCGCTCGAAGCACTCATGGCCAGCAAGATTCCGCACAGGAACAGCAAGGTGTTCGCCCAGGGCGACCACCTTTTGGCCCAGATGCGGCGCCACATGCCGCAAGTGTGACGCGGTACGACCGATGAGTCGAGAGCGTGACCTGCCGCAGTTGGGCACGCTTCGAGGTACGCCCTAGATGCCGGGTGCGCTCCTGGCGGTTTTGCGGGGCGCCGGCTTAGTACGACAGAGATAGGTCGTCATAGCCCGCGTCTTCGGTGATGGCTGATGCGCGCACGGGTCTGGCTTGTTCGTCTCCATATAGACCAGTGCAGGACGGGGGAGTGGGGACCTCGACGTCCGACACCTTGCGAATTAAAAGTCCAAAACTGCCGTATCGGAGCGGCCTGCTCAGTGTCAGCCTGTGTCGACTCGTCCCCATCGAGCCCGATATTCGTGCCGCACGGTACCGCCGCGTGCCGATCCGGTTCGGCATGCGCGGTGTTCAGGGGGTGGCTGGTTTGCGGGCGGTGAGCAGGCGGGTCGGGACCCACGGACTGCCCCACCACGCGCGCCAGCCGAGGCTACGCACGCGGATGTCCTGGGCGTCCAGCCGGGCCAGCACTGCGGCGTACTCGCGGGGGGTCCGCGCCAGGTCGGCGATCAGCAGGCGGCCGCCCGGCCGCAGTACCCGGTACGCCTCGGCGATCGCTTGGGCGCGGGCGTCCGAGCCGAAGATGGTGTGCACCGTCAGGCTGGACACGACCAGGTCGAAGCTTGCCTCCGCGTACGGGAGTCTGCGCAGGTCACCCGCTTGCACGTGGACGCGGTCGGCGACGCCTTCGGCGCGGGCGTTGCGCAGGGTCGCCGCCGGGGTGTTGCCGGACTGGTCCCGTCCGCGCCACAGGTCCACGCCGACCGCCCGGCCCTGCGGGAGGTGCCGGGCGGCGGCCAACAGGACGGCGCCGCGTCCGCAGCCGAGGTCGAGCAGCCGCTCGTCGCCACGCAGGTCCAGTTCGTCCAGCACGTTCCGCCAGACCAGGAACTTGCCGCGCAGGGTGGCGTGCAGGCTCAGGGCCAGGCATCCCGCCAGCAGGGTGCCGGAGACGAGCGCGGGCAGCGCGGCGGCCAGATCGGCGGTGACCGCCATCACCAGCCCGGTCACCCAGAACCCCAGCACGACCAGGCCCACGAAGCCGAACCCGTAGGGCGCATCCATCCCGTACCGCGCGCCAGGCATCCCGCCACTCTGCCACGAACCGGCCGCTCGGGGGCTGGCTACGACGCACTGGTCCGGCCGCCGACCAACTCGCCGCCGAGTACCCGAGATTGAACCGCGCCGGGTTCGATGAAGCCCGCGGGATCGCCCGCCTTCACTTGGCGGCAACGTGACCTGGACCGGCTGCAGAACTGCCTGATCACAAGGTGAAGAGTGGTCCCATCTGCGGATGTGTTCTGGCTCCATCTGATGTGTTGTTATGCGCTTTTAGACCAGCGGCCCTCTTGTCTTTAGCGGCCCCGGCGTTCCATGCTGCGTCATGCGTCTGATTCATCTTGGCCTGCCGGTCCGCGACGTGCAGCGCAGCCGGCTGTTCTATGAGACCTACTTCGGCTTCGACCCCGCCTCCGCGCGAATGGGCGGCGGCACGGTCGTCGTCCGCAACGCCGACGGCGTGGCTCTCGCCCTCCACGGCGGCCAGGACGTCGGGCCGCCGCCTGCATTCGTCCACGTCGGCTTCCAGCTCTTCGCGCCCGAGGAGGTGAATGACCTGCTCACCCGGATGCAGGCGGACGGAGTGGACATCATCGAGCAGTATGACGACCCAGGCTGCGTCTCATTCACCTGCACAGACCCGGACGGTTACCGAATCGAAGTGTGCTGGGAGGTCTCCGGGGCCCTGACGGGCTTTTGATGGTCTGCGTCGCGGCGGCCGCGGCGAGCTCGCCGAGACGAACTGGCGCGAACCAGGAAGGCCCGGACCCACTCCCACAGGCTTGGGTTCTGGGGAGGCGCGGTCCGACCCGGTTCGGATGGCGGGGCCAGCGATGTTCCACAGGACCACGTCCGCGCCCGCACAGGTGGCGCCGGCGAGCAGGTGCCCGTCCGGGCTAATGAGTGGACGTCGGTCACCCGGTTGGGGGGTGGGGCAGGGCGGTGACGAGCCGGTGGGCGGGCGCGTCCCGGACACGGACGTCGCCGTCCGCCTCCGCCGTGGCCAGCAGGCGGTCGTCCGGGCCGAACGCGCCGGCGTCTCCGCTCGGTGAGACCCGGTGAGCCGCCTTCTCGTCGCCGAGTGCGACTGCGGACGCCGACCGAGCCGACCGGATGCCGCGACTCGTCCCGCCTCCCGAGCGAGGAGGCTCGCACGCTGGAGGCCATCCGGGCTTACCGCCTCATGCTGCGCCCCCGTCTCGGGGCCCTCTTCGCGCGCAGCACCGGGGACCTGCTGTGGGCGGCGGCGCGCCGCCGCCCCAGGGCGACCGCCTTTGAGGACGCCCGGTGGCCCGCGCACCTGCACATCAACCTCGTCCCCGAGGCACGCGGGACCGGAGCCGCCGAGAACCTCATGACCGCCTGGTTCGACCGGCTCAGGTCCACCGGCTGCCACCTGCAGAACGGCTCGGCCCGCCTCGTCCCCGGCCTCAGGTATCGCGTCCGGCGCCTTCACCAGCGAACATTGATCAGGCCCCCTGAAGGACCGCGCCGCCACTGCCGCCCGTCGCCACGGCACCGCGGGACGGCGACCATGGGGCCCCGGCGCATCCGGTCGAGCAGGCATCGTCCGCTGCTGTGACCTGGACGAACCCCGACGCTGGCGAGGGGAGTCGCCCAGAGTGCGAAGAAGGCACTGGCGGCCAACATCCGCCCCGTGCTCTCAGGCCGCCTGCACCTGACCCGAAAACCGGCGGGCGAAATGCAACATCGCGGGGTCGTTCGCGTCTCTTGGCGTGAACTCCAAACTGGATCTTCTGCCCGGTGTCCGGCCGGCTCCGGCCGAGCATGCCGGCCCGCCCGCCGAAGGCGCAGGTCGGCGCCGCGAGGCGCGGAGAGAGCGGTGGGGAGCCCGGCTGCTTCCCGTCGGGCCCGCCCTGCTGGCGCTGGCGATGGGCGTATGGGGCGCCGCCCGGCTGCCGCTGTGGCGGGACGAGGCGATCACTTCCGAGATCGCTCGCCGCTCGACCCCTGACATCCTGCGGTGCGTCCGGCACATCGACGCCGTCCACGCCGCCTACTACCTGTTCATGCACGGTGTCGTGCAGGTCTTCGGGACCGGCGAGTTCGCGCTGCGGCTCCCGTCGATCGCGGCGTTCGCGGCCGCCGCGGCGGGCATCGCCGTCCTCGGCCGCAAGATCATGTCCGGGCCGGTCGGGCTGCTCGCCGGGCTGCTCTATGCGGGGGCGCCGTTCGCGAGCCACTACGCGCACGAGGCCCGCTCCTACTCCCTGGTCGCGGCGCTCATCGTGTGGCTGACCGTGCTGTTCGCCGACCTGGCGGAACGGGGCTCCCGGCGCCGGTACGCCGCCTACGGCGCGGGCATCGCCCTGCTCGGGCTGGTCCATCTGTTCGCGCTGCTCATCCTGCCCGCCCACCTGGCGACCCTGCTGATGACGGGCCGCACCAGGACGATGCTGCGCCGGTGGTCCGCCGCCGCGGCGGGAGCGGTGGCCGCGGTGAGCCCGCTGGTCGCGCTGGCCGTCACCCAGCGCAACGCCCTGGACTGGCTGACCCGCCCGGGATGGCGCGACGCCCGCTACCTGGCCGAGGCGTTCACCGGCCCCCCGACCGTGGCGTACCTGCTCGCCGCGGCCATGGCCGTAGGCCTGATCACCGCGCGGCGCCGCGGCCCGATCGGCTTGCAGGCCCTGGCCGTGCCGTGGCTGCTGCTCCCCGCGACGGTGCTGCTGCTGGCCTCCCAGTTCCATCCCTACTACACGAACCGCTACGTGATCGGCAGCCTCCCGGCCGTGTCGCTGCTGGCCGCCGCAGGGCTCGCCCGGCTGCCCTGCCGGACGTGGACCGCGGCGCTCGTCGCGATCGCCGTCCTCGTGGCACCGCTCCACATCGCACAGCGCCGTCCGGAGAACTGGTGGGACGACCTCCGCGGGGCCGCCGCGATCGTCGAGCGGGAGGCCCGGCCGGGTGACGCGATCCTTTACATCACGGCGGACCGGCGCTCGGTCGCCGAGGCGTACCCGGACGGGTTCCGCCGGGTGCGCGACATCGCCCTGCGCAGGACCCCCGCCCAGGCCGGCAACTTCGGCGGAACGGAGTTCGGCCCGGCCGAGATCGGCCGCCGGGCGACCGGGCCCGCGACGACCCGGGTCTGGCTGCTGGAGGGACCCTGGCGCCAGCCGTGGCTGGTCCCGCGGGACCGCGCGAAGGTCGGCGTCCTCCAGCGGTACTTCCGGCAGGCCGGCGTCTGGCGCGTCCGCGGCATCACGCTGACGCTGTTCCAGCGGTGACGGCCCGCCCGGAAAAAAAGATCGGCCGCTCATGCAACATCGGCGCCTCCGGTGCGTCTCTTCCCCGTGAGCCTTCTCAACTTCCGCGAGCACGACTCCCCGGACATCGCGGAGCCCTCCGCCGAGCGAGCCGTGACGCAGTTGTACGAAGCGCACGCCCTGGACCTCGTCCGCCTGGCCCTGGTGATGGTCGGGGACAGGCAGACGGCCGAGGACGTCGTCCAGGACTCCTTCCTCGGCCTGTACCGGCGCTGGGGGCGGCTGAAGGACCCCGGCAAGGCGCTGACGTACCTGAGGTCGTCGGTGCTCAACAACTGCCGGTCGGTGCTGCGGCGCAGGGGGCGCAGCCTTCTCGGCACGCGGGACGTGCCCGCCGCGTCGGCGGAGAGCCGGGTCCTTGACCTGGAGCAGGGCAAGGAGATCCTCGAGGCGCTGCGCCGGCTGCCTCACCGCCAGCGGGAGACGCTGGTGCTCCGGTTCGTCCTCGACATGTCCGAGGAGGAGACGGCGCGGATCCTGCGCGTGAGCCGGGGCACCGTCCGGTCCAACACGTCCCGTGGGCGGACCGCCCTCGAGCGCATGCTGGGAGAGAACCCGTGAACATCGAACGGCTGCTGAAGGACGCCGCCGCCGCAGAGACGCGCGAGGTGACGCGCGAGTCGCTGCCGCCCCTGGCCCTGCCCGCCCGCCGCCGCCGCCGGCAGCGGCCGGCGGGACGGTGGCTCGTGCCTGTCGCCGCCGTCCTCACGGTGATCGCGGTCGTGGCCGTGACCGTCACCCTCCGTGGCACCATGCGCGGTCCGGACGCGCTCGGCGCGCACGAAGGCACCCCGTACTTCCTGGCGACCCACCGGAAAGGCGGCGTCGGGGTCTTCGACTCCTGGACCGGACGCAGGATCGCCGATATCGAGCCCCGCGCCGGGCACTACGCCGCGCTCGCCGCCGCAGCCGACCAGCGCACCTTCTTCCTGGCCGACGAGGTGGCCGCCTGCCGCACCCGCATCGACAAGGTGACCCTGCGCCGCGACGGGACCGTGGCGAGCAAGAAGACGCTGCCGGGCGGGTTCGGTAGCCAGGTGGACGACATGGCCGTCTCGGCGGACGGCCGCCGTGTCGCGCTCGTCTTCAACAACTTCAACGGCTGCCGCGGCGACGACCTGACGGTCGTCGAAGTCCCGTCCGGCCGCAGCCGGGCGTGGCGCCTGCCGAACAGCGACGGCTCACCGTCGTACGTGAAGTCGCCGGTGTGGGCGGCCGACGGCCGCACCCTGCTGTTCGCCGGCGACAACCAGGGCAAAGATGCGGACCACCCCGTCGGGGACGTCCTGCGCGCGCTCGACACCCGGAGCACCGGCACGGCTCTCGCCGACGCCCGCATCGTCCTGACGATGGGGAGCGGCGACGTCGGCGATCTCGATCTGTCGTCCTTCCGGCCCTCCCCGGACGGCCGGACCGTCACGGCCATCAGCGAGGACACCAGCGACCACGGGACGTTCCGGTCCGTCGCGGTAGTGGAGCTGCCCCTGTCCGCCGGAGCCGGTGCCGGGGCCGGGAAGGCGCCCGTCCGCGAGCTCGCCCGCATGACGGCCCGGCAGATCGCGCCCGCGGCACCGACGGACTTCAGGACCACCCTCGACGCGACCGGCAGGCACCTGCTCGTCAGCTCCCGGCACGACCGGGCCATCTTCCGCATGGACGACGGCCGCGTGCGCCGCCTCCCCGACCTGCACCGCACCGACCTGGGCCTGATCGCCTGGTGACGCGACCACGAACACGTCGTCGAGGGTCGGTCTCCGCAGGCCGCCGTCGCGCAGCGGTAGGTCCGGCGTTATTGCTCCACCACGAACACCGGCTCGACGTTCAGCTCGCTGATCCGCCAACCGTCGGGCGTCCGGACGGCCTTGTTGCGGACCAACCCGTAGCCACGGGAGGCCGGTACGAGACTGTCGGCGTGGCCGGACAGGGCGGTGATGTAGGCGCGGATCGTCGCGGTGTCGCCGTCGACGTCGATCAGCACGCTGCTGAACCGGTGGAGCAGGCGGGTGTAGTCCTTGTTGCCGGCCTCGATCTGTGCGATCAGGACGTCGCGGCCGGTCCCGGTCCCGTTGCGGGTCGTGCCGGTGGCGTCCTGCGTCAGAACGGTGTTCAGGTCTTCGAAGCGGTGCTCGTCCAGGGCCCGGCCCAGATGCAGCAGCAGGTCGTGCAGTTCGGCCCGGTCGGCCAGGGTTCGCAGGTCGTAGTTCACGAGGTGTCCTTTCGGGGCTGGTGGATGAAAGGAACCATGCGTGGCGCAGCGGGGGCGCGCATCACCCCTGCCCCGTTCTTGCGCAAAGTCGCAACGGGGTCCGCCCCGCATTGCCGCCGCTCGGTTTTCTGGGGCAGGATGCGGATTCACCGGGGTGGGACGTCAGGGGGGCCGGCGATGTCCGAGGCGACGTGGCTGAAGTCGCTGCGGGCCGGGCGCGGTGTGTGCCCGCTGTTCGGGGCCGATGCCGTGGTGGCCCGGTTCGCCGAGATCGTCTCCGTCGAACGCAGCGAGCGGCTGGTCATGGTTCCCGCGTCGTCCCAGCGCCCGCTGCTGGGGACGCTCCCGGTGCCGCCGGATGTGCGCACGCGCTGGCTGGGGTCCGCCCCGTCGAGCCATGACGTGCGCCTGATCGCCGCCGGCGCCGAACATCGGATCCTGCCCGCCCTGCCGGCCAAGATGGTCATCATCGACCGGGCGATCGTCATGACGCCCATCGACCCGGAGGATCCGCTGAAGGGGGTCTGGCAGATCTCCGCCAAGCCGCTGGTGCGCGCCCTGGTCGAGATGTACCAGCGGCTGTGGCGGCAGGCGGCCGAGCCGGTGCGATGGCCGGCGGGGCTGTCGGCCAGGGAGCGCGCCGTGGTGACGCTGCTCGCCGAGGGCTGCACCGACCAGATGGTGGCCGATCAGCTGGGCCTGAGCCGGCGCACCATCAGCTACACGGTCGCGGACCTGATGGAGAAGCACGGGGCGCGCAGCCGGTTCCATCTGGCGTTGCTGCTGGCTGGTGCCGACGCCGGGATTCGTTCGAGACGACCAGGGACTTCGCCGGGGTGCGCAACCACCGAAGGATCTTGAGTTGACGTCACGATCACGATGATCAGCGGTGGTCGCCTCGTCCCCTCGACCACCCCGGTCACGGGAGTACTAGGAGCCAAGCCGCACCACCGCCGACACCGCGACCAGGTGCAGGTCGGGAACCCTCGTCCGCCTGCTCCAGCCGCGGTGACGGCGGCGGCCGCCGCTAGGTCGAGGTGCCGGCGCTGTCGTCCGGTGCCTCTTCCGACGAAGAGGCCCTCAAGGCCGGGTTGAACCGTCGGCTTTCCAGCGGGGCGAGCCCGTCGGCCTCGGGTTGCTCCCCGCCCGTCTCCTGCGCACCCCTTCTGTGGGGTGCCGCGAGGAAGGCTGCTGCCGTTCCGGCGCCCGACATGATCGCGCAGGCCCACAGTGCCTGGACGAAGCCTCCGGTGAAGCTCGCCGCCGAGCCGTACCCACCGGCATGGGCGAACACGGTGGCCGCCAGCGCAACGCCAAGGACGCCGCCGAGCTCGCGCACGCTGCCGTTCACACCGGAGGCGACGCCCATCCGCTCGGGTGGTACCGAGGAGACGACCTCGCTGGAGACGGTCGGGAAGACGCAGGCGATGCCGATCCCGGACAGGATCAGCGGCCAGACCAGCTCCAGGTAAGGCGTCGACGGGTGCGCGACAAGGGCGAACCAGCCGAGCCCGATCGTGTTCATGGCCATGCCGATGACGAGGAAGAAGCGGTTGCCGAGCTTGGCCGCCCTGGATCCGACCAGAGTTCGCATCCGCTGGGTCAGGTGGCTGGGCACAACTGTTCATGAAGTTAGGACGGGTGCCGAGTCGGTTTGGGAACGTGTGCGGGCCCGGAGGAACCAATGCGCGGCGATCAATGGGATGACGCCGATGGGGTACCAGGCGACATCAATGAGGTCGAACTGGGCGCCCAGCAGCTGGCGGGCGAACCAGCTGCGTTGGGAGAGTGCGGCGGGTATGGGGGTGAGTTGTGCGAACTCGATGAACCAGCAGTATGCGATCGTGGCACTGCCGGCGGACAGTGGTGAAATCGGCGGCCAAATGCAGATCACTATCGTGTAGACGATGGCCGCGGACAAGGCGGCGCCTGAATACTGTTCGATGGGCCCGTTCATCGTGGCACGGATTGCGAAGGCCGCGCCTGCAAAGCCGGCTGCCGAGACCACCATCAGCAGCCGAATCCAGCGCACTGCGAGCGACATGACGCAATAGTAGGTGACAGTGCAGTTGAAAGTGTGCCTTGCGTGGATTGCGTGAGTCCTGTGGGGTCGTGTCGTCGGATCTTGCGTTGCGTCTGGTGCCGGATGAGTTGTGGGAGTTTGCCGAGCCGCTGGTACCGGCGTTCTGAGCCCGGCGGCAGGGGCAGCGGGATGGCGGCGCTGAGCGATCGAGGCGGTGTTCACCGCGATCGGTTGCCGAGGCCGGCGACCGAAAGGGCGAGCAGGACCGAGCCCACCGTCGTGGCCCAGCCCCCGGGGCGCAGCGCGGGCCGGACGGAGCGGAGCGTGAAAAGATCGTCGCGGCACCGCAGAGCGTGAACACGATCAGCAGGAACGTCGGGTGCGGCGCGGTGCGCGCGTACATCTCGCTTATGGAATGAGCGAGGACGCGGTACCGCGGACCTTGCCAGGAAGCGGCGGTGAGCCAGCTCGCCACGAAGATCACCTGGGCCGCAATGGCCACCCGCGCCCAGCGCCGGATGCTTGCCGATCGCCGGGGCGGGCCGTGCACAGGACTGAGCGCGTCCGACTATCAACTGCCCATTTCATTGTCCTCTCGTCCTGACTTCGGCACCGCTTCGGAGTGTGGTGGGTTTCTGGGGATGTAGTTGGCTCTTCACGATCCGAGGCGTAGTTGCGCCGCTTCCCCTCCCGCCGCTTCGATGTCAACGCGGCCTGGCTCGAACTCAGCCTTGCGGCGACCGATCTCCTCACCTGGGCACGCCTCCTCCTGCCGGAGGGCGGGCTCGCCACTGCCGAGCCCAAGAAGCTCCGCTGCCGGCTGCTGCACATCGTCGCCCGTCTCACTCGCGGCCTTGATGAACAGCTAGACCCCCACCCGCGTGAGCTGGCAGCTTGCCGAGTTCACCGACGGCTGCCTGGCGGCCCGGGGCTGGAGGCGGCCGAAGTACGACCGGACATAGCGGTCATCGACCTGACGGAAGTGATCTCCGCCTTCGACAAGGATGTGCGGGACCGCTGCCCCACCGATTCGCCCACGGGCTCACTTGGCGAGTCCTTTCGGTGGTCCGTCAACCGTTTGCTCAGGCGGGAAGTTCGGTGATGCTGAGGGCGAAGTCCAGATTCCCCACTCCGTGGTTGGCGAGGCCCACCGTGACCAGGCCCGCTCCTTCCAGCCAGTGCGCCATTTTCAGGCCGCCGGCGTCCAGCGGGCGTAGCCCGAGGCTCTCGATGAACGCCTTCACACTTGCCTTGGCCTGCGCATCATCGCCGGCGATGAAGACATCGGGCCGCCCCTTCTCCAGGACATGGCGGAAGATGGTGTTGAACGCCTTCACCACGTTGGCGCTGGCCGGAGCCGCCTTGGCGACTTCCTGTGCGATCGAGGTCTCCTCGCGGTGGGCCAACCCGTCGAATGTGGAATTGAAGGGATTGCTGATGTCGACGATGACCTTGCCCGCGAGAGCGTCTCCGTACTGGGCGACGACCGGCACGACACCGTCGTACAACAGGGCCACGATGACGATGTCCCCGGCCGGGGTGGTGCCCCATTCTCCCGTCGTGGCGCCGCCGCCGAGCGCATTGGCCAGGTCGGCGGCCTTGGACTGATCGCGGCCCATGACCTCGACGGTGTTGCCGCCCGCTACCGCCCGCGCGCCGATGGTGCGGGCCATGTTCCCGGTGCCGATGATGCTGATGCTGCTCATGAGATGTCCTGTCCTGGTTGTGTGTTGTTCGGTTCAGATGGCGGTGGTGCCGCCGTCGGCGATGAGTTCCATGCCGTTGACGTAGCTGGAGTCGTCGGAGGCGAGGAAGAGGGCGGCGGTAGCGATCTCGTCGGGGCGGCCCATCTGGCCGCGGGGGATGAGGGACTCGAACTGGCGCTTGGTGGTCTCGTCGAAGAGTTCTTCCTGCTTGGCGGTGGCGACCTGGCCGGGGGTCAGGACGTTGACGCGGATGCGGCGGTCCTTGAGCTCGTTGAGCCAGATGCGGGCCCAGGCCTGCTGAACGGCCTTGCTTCCGGCGTAGACGCTCCAGCCCGGGAACGCGCCGAGTGAGGCGTTGGAGCCGGTCATGAGGATGGAGCCGCCGTCGTTGAAGAGCGGGAGGGCCTTCTGGACGGTGAACAGGGTGCCGCGGGCGTTGAGCCCGAACCAGGTGTCGAACTGGGCCTCGGTGATCTCGCCGAGCGGAGCGGGCTCGCCGCCGCCGGCGCTGGCCCACAGCACGTCGAGGCTTCCCTTTTCCCGCTTGACGGTGTCGTAAAGGCGGTCCAGGTCGTCCAGGTCGGCGGCGTCGCCCTGGACACCGGTGACGTTGTGGCCGATCTGCTTCACGGCCTCGTCCAGGACGTCCTGGCGGCGGCCGGTGATGAAGACGTGCGCTCCCTCGTCGACGAACAGCTTCGCGCCGGCCAGCGCCATGCCGGTGGTGCCGCCGGTGATGACCGCTACCTTGCCGTCGAGCTTTCCCATGATCGGTCCCTTGGGTCGGTGGTGCGGGTGCGCACCTGGGGCGATGGCTTTATGTACACCGTTCTGTTTGCTTACGGTACGGGGCGGGGCGTCGGGATGCAAGCTATGTACACCGCCCGTTACCCGGCCGGCGTACCATGGACCCATGACGGAGTTGGAGAAGGGCCCCACGGGCCGCCGCCGCGGCCGGGGCGCCCGCGAGCGCATCATCAGCGCGTCCCAGCAGCTGTTCCGCGAGCAGGGCATCAACCGCACCGGCATGGACCAGCTCTGCGCGGCGGCCCAGGTGTCCAAGCGCACGGCCTACCAGCACTTCGCCGGCAAGGACGAACTCGTCGCCGAGTACCTGCGCCGCTTCGACCCCTCCGTTCTGTCCGGCGTGTTCGACCGCACCGACCTCACGCCCCGCGAACGGCTCCTCGCCGCATTCGACATCCCCCCGGGCACCCCCCTGTGCCCCTACATTGCCGCCGCCGTCGAACTCCACGACCCCCAGCACCCCGCGTCCCAGTACGCGCGCGACTACAAGAAGGCCGTCGCCGCGCGGCTCGCCGACACCGCCCGCGAAGCCGGTGCAGCCGACCCCGAACAGCTCGGCGAGCAGCTCGCGCTGCTCATCGACGGCGCCGCGGCCCGCACCCGGGTCCTCAACGCCGACGCCTTCCCCGCCGCCGCCGCCATCGCCGCCGTCCTCATCGACAATGCCATCCCCGCAACAGCCGGCGATGACCGGCGACGGGAGGAAGTGCCAAGTTGACTCGGCACTCCGCACCCGGGCTGGACGCGCTGCCGATCATGCGGCCGCACCCGCCGGTACGCGACACCGGCCGCCCGGCACCCGGCCCAGACCTGCCCGCTTTTGCGGAACTGGTCGCCCCCCGCGGAAGGCCGCCGGGGGAGACCAGCGCCCCTGAACGCTTCAAAAGTTCGAGGCCGTCGTCCCGACCCAGGGCGCTGACACTCCACCGCGGCGCTCTCCTCGCGGGCAGGACAACGTTGACGTCTGGACCGACCCGGCCTAACCATTCGCGCTGATCACCAGTCAGTCAAATGCGCGTATTCGTCGCCGGCGGACCTTGTGCTTTCCGAAAAGTACGTCCGCGCAGGTGAGAGCCGTGGTGTCTGGCGGGTAGCGGCGCAGCTTGGGAACCGTCACGGGACATGCCACGACACTGGCACCTCAGTCCGGATCCGGACAGGTGAGCTGCCTGGCCGCGGGCTGAGGGGCGGCTCTACGCTGAGCGGGCGTGTACTAACGGTGACCGCGTGATTGTAAATCAACGGGGGTCGTCATGCCGATGCTTATGATCCAAGGCACCTACCGCGTGGTCGGAGCTCGGCCAGACGGCGACAGCGTCCGGTTCATCCCTGACGATCCTGCGCAGTGGGACCTGGTCGAGGGGCCGCACAAGGTCCGGCGCAACAGCACCGGCGGAGCCCAACTCCGCCTGGATGGCATCGACACCCTCGAAACCCACTACCGGCCGCCGCACGGCGCCGAACTCCACCAGCCAGCGCCCTTCGCCGACCGCGCCGCCGACGAGCTGGTGGCCTGGCTCGGCTTCACCGGCGTGCAACGCAACTCCAGCGGCACGATCACCTCGAGTGAGCCCGAGCGGGTACCCGGTTACATCCTGACGCGCGGCGCCGACGTCCACGGTCGATGCGTCGCACTGGCAGGCCGGGGCCCAGCCCCTGGCACGAGCGGCACCCCACATCATGTGGACGTAGCCCTGCTGCGGCAGACAGCCAACTTCCGACAGCTCAGCGAGGGCGTCGCCTACCCGACGTACTACAGCAAGCTCTTCTTCGACCTGCGCGACGCCATGACCGAAGCCGTGCAGGCGGCACGGCAAGCGGGCTCTGGGCTGTGGCCGGCCGACATCACCACCACTGGTGCCAAGATCGACGGCCTGGCGACGATCACCGACACGGCCGTCTTGTTGCCCAAGCTGTTCCGGCGTCTGGCGGACTTCCTCGCCCTTGGCGGCGGAGCCCCATCGCTCGCAGGCTTTCGAGCTTTCCTCGACCAGCGCGCGGACCGTGTCCTGGTCCTGCCCACCGGGCAGTTCACCGGCCTGAGCACGCTCGTCGAGGTCGCTGATCAGGTTGTGCGGCTGACTCGGCCGCCCGAGGATCTCGTATTCCAAGAGGCGTGACGCTCACGCCAACAAGACGTGAACGATGTGCTCCAAGTGACCGACGCCGGACAGCGGTCAACCTGGTACATCCTCTTCTACCGCAGGCAGCGCGCTCGATACGATCTTGAGTCTCCCGTCCGTGAAGACGGTGGCAGCGAGTCGGTCCTTGTCTCGGGACCCTCACCGTGTCCATGGCACCCGCACGATCGACTCTGGCCGTAGCGGCCACTCGGCGGTGGTGAGGCTGAGCCGGTCGTCGTAGGGGAACCGGTCATCCTCGTCGCGTGGCAGCGCACTGCGGACGAAGCAGCGGTGCAGGAGCAGTTCGCGGCGCTGGTCCAGTGGATTTGGATCGTCGGATTGGTCGGCCGGCTGTTGTGGAGGGTCTTCGCCGATGTCCACTTGGCCGTCCCAGTTGAGGTGCAGGCCGTCCTCGTCGGAGTAGAACCGGTGGAAGCTCGTGCGCCATTGCGAATTGGATCCCCAGTTGTGCGACAGGTCACTGGTGGGACGCGGCTCGCGGCTGAAGGTGAAGTACAGCGTTGATGTGGTGGCCACCGCGGCGTCGATCAGGTGCCGTGGTGCTCGCACCCGCACACCGGCGCGGCTGAACAGCAGGTCACCGAACCAGAAACCGGGCCACAGCACCTCCTCAAGGATCACGCGCGTCGCGGAGGGATCCTGCATCACGGCGAAGATCTCGTGGTGGAATGGGGAGAACGTCTCGGCGTGCTCGAACGGGGTCAGCCCGATGTCGGTGAAGAAGCCGGTGTAGGCGGCCAGTTCGTCGAGTTCCAGCCTGCGGGAGCCGATCCACCCTGGGGTGGCGTTGATCTGCCACCCGCCGAGTTCCAGCCTGTGGGTGGTGCTGCCCTCCATGACGGCACGTCCTCCGGTGACTCCGAATCCCGGGGGCGGGTCCCCCGCGGGGCAGAAGAGTTCGATTAGGTAGTCGCTGACCCGGCTCAGCGCGTACAGCTTCATGATCTGCCACAGGCGCTCGTCGTCGCCGGTGTACCCGCTGGCGGGGATCGGCTCCCGTTTGCGCAGCGGCGCCAGCTCGGCCAGATGGGCCGCCGCCGTCGGTTGTCGACCGACCAGGTATTCCTGGCGCTCGGCGGCGTCGTGACGGTCGTGCAGCTCCTCGTAGGGCCGACGGAAATAGGCCCAGTCGAGTCCCATTCGACGATCATGGACCCGCCTTGCCCGATCCGGCAAAGACGTTTACTGGACGAGCCCTTCGGTGCAATCGTCCGGCGAACGCCGATCCAGTGCCGGTGGCTCACGAGCAGCCGAGGGGACGGACGGCCATTCGGTTCCTTGCGGGTAGCGCCCGCCGAGGCGGCGTATATCGGTGCCCGACCGTGACGGTCGGCCGTTAATCCCGCTTCCCGCACAGTGTGCTCTCTGCCCCCGGCCAACAGGCGCTCATGCCGCTTCTGGTAGTTGTCGCTAGTCGGCCTCTGGCATCGTGCTGAGTCCGGGCGCAGCGGCCAAGGCATGGCTTCGATCGATGAGTTCGTGACGGTGACGCCCCGGCCCGGGCTACCGCCAGAGACGTGCTGCGATTGGCGACGGTCGCCTGCTTGGCTCGGTACAAGGGCGTGTCGCGGATGCACACCGAGTCGGATCTGCGGATCTACCTGTCCTGTTGCGCCGAGCGGCACCTGGAGCCCTTGACGGCCAAGCGGGCCCAGATGGAGATGTACGTGCGGTGGCTGCAGGAGGTCCGCCGGTTCCGGCCCTCCACGGTGTCTCGACGACTGTCGGTGGTCGCCGGGTTCTACCGGACCTACGTGATCGACGGAATTCTCGAGCACTCACCCGCCGAGCACGTCCGTCGCCCCAACGTCCCACCCGAATCACCCACGCTTGGGTTGTCGCACCTGCAGTTCGAGGCGCTGCTGTCGGCCGCACGTGCCTTGGCCAACCCCAACGACTTCGCTCTGGTAGCGATGCTCGGCCTGCTCGGGTAGCGGATCTTCGAGGCCACGGGCGCCGACATCGGCGACCTGAGCGAGGAACACGGTCACCGGGTGCTGCGCGTGGTCGGCAAGGGCACTCGGATCGTGCTGCTCCCACTTCCGCCTGCGGTGGGCAGGGCGATCGATCGCGCCATCGGTGACCGCACGGCCGGACCGATTTTGCTCAACACCCGCGGGGGCCGGATGGACCGGCACGCCGGCACCCGGCGCCTGCGCAGGCTCGCGGCCGAATCGGTCGTGCGGCTCCCGCGGATGCACCCGCATATGCTCCGCCACACCATCGTCACCACCATGCTCGACGCCGGCGTCGACCTGCGGGACGTGCAGATCGCCGCGCGCCACGCCGATCCGCGCACGACGATGCGCTATGACCGGGCCCGCAACAACCTCGATCGTCATCCGCCTACATGGCCTCCGGCACCTGACTCCCAAGCTTCGGGAGGAACATGCTGGTCTGCCGAGTTCGGGGTGTTTGCGGGAGCGTGGACGCGATTCGGTCGTACCGATGATTTTCGTGCGCATCCGTGGTCGATAGGGCGGACACACCGAGAGCGGTGGGCCTGTGCTGGGAACATTCGAGCGCGGCAGGAAGCACATGGAGGCAGTGATGAGCGTCGACGACTCCGAGCAGGAGCGCACCATCCGGATTGGCGAGCAGGGTACGAGGGTGAGCGGTCCCAGGGTGTTGGTGGCGGGGGCGAGCATCGCGGGACCTGCACTGGCCCACTGGCTGCGCCGGCGGGGGGCCGAGGTGACCGTGGTGGAGCGGGCTCCCGAACTGCGTCCCGGCGGGCAGGCGGTGGACGCGCGCGGGGTCGCCAAGGAGGTCATCGGGCGCATGGGGCTGGACGCGGCGGTGCGGGCGGCGTGCACCGACACCGCCGGCGCGCACACCGTGGACGCGGACGGGCAGGTGCTGGAGACCTTCCGTGCCGACGATGACGGTGGCGACGGGTTCATCGCGGACATCGAGATCCTGCGCGGGGACCTGGCCCAGGTGCTCTACGACGACACCCGCGACGGCGTCGAGTACGTTTTCGGCGACCGGATCGCGGAGCTCGCCCAGGACGCGGACGGGGTAGACGTGGTCTTCGCGGGCGGCGACCGGCGGCGTTTCGACCTGGTGGTCGGGGCCGACGGGCTGCATTCGGAGCTGCGAGCGATGGTCTTCGGGCCGCATGAGCGGTTCCTGCGCCACGTCGGGCACGTGCTGGCCTTCTACAGTGTGCCCAACGAGTTCGGGCTGGACCGCTGGCTGCTGGAGCACCAGGACCAGGAGTCCGGGCGCTCCGCTCTCCTGCGGCCCATCCAGGACGCCACCCGGGCGATGGCCATGTTCTACTTCGCCTCGGCCGGCTTCGACGTCGACTACCGTGACGTCGCGGCGCAGAAGGTCCTGTTGCGTGAGCGGATGGCGGGCTTGGGCTGGTTGGCCCCGGACATCCTCGCGCACCTGGACGACACCCCGGACTTCTACCTCGACCAGGTCGCCCAGGTGGTGATGGACCGCTGGTCGAGTGGACGGGTGGGGCTGCTCGGGGACGCGGCGTTCAGCTCCTCGCCGATGTCGGGGCAGGGGACCGGGCTGGCCCTGGTCGGCGCGTACGTGCTGGCCGGAGAGCTGGCCTCCGCCGGATGGGACCCCGCCGCCGGGTTCGCCCGCTACGAGGCGCGGATGCGCCCGTTCGTCGAGGCCAACCAGGAGATCGGCCGGTTGAACGCCCGCACCCGCGACGTCCCCGGGGCAGACGCCGAGCCGCTCCCCGACTTCGCCGGCGAGTGGTTCACCGAGCTGGTCGGGCGCGCGATCAACGGCATCGAGCTGCCCGACTACGCGGGGGTGCCGGACTCCGCAGCTCCGGCCAGATCGCCGATCACCTTGTCGGCCAAGCCGTAGGTGTCGCATAACGTGTCGAGAGGGACCGTGCTTCGGCGGGACACCCCTGGACGACCTCCGCTCAGTCGCGGCGTGCCCGTGCTCGTCTCGCCGTCCCAGGAGCTCGGCGGCGCCCACGACGACGCGATGTCGTCCAGCAGGGCAAGCAGGCGGCCACGCCGGTCGTCGGCCGCCAGGTCCACGTCGGACTCGGCGGCCGCCGCCGGCTGAGCGGCGGGCCGCGAGGAGACCCCGGCGGACCGAGCACGGCTCAAATAGCCGCGGATCACATGGCCGGATGTAAACGTCCTTGGGCGCACACACCCACAAACGGCCATGCCAACAGCCGAACCAAGGTGGCCGAGGCTGGTCACGGCGGATCGGTGCTGGCAGCGCATGAAAATGGTGGTGGTGTCCGTACTGTCACGCCATGGCGAGCAAACGGCAGGACGAGCGCAGCCAGAGTGGGTCGACATCACCGTGCAACTCCCTCCTCAGGTGCCCTCAGCACTGACGGCTACGAAGCGGCCGAGGTGCCCCTGGTCGACGTTCCGGTTAGATGGCCGCATGGAACATGTGCTTGGAATCGGTGGTCACTTCATGCGCGCCACCGACCCGACGGCCCTGAGCGAGTGGTACCGCGATTGCCTGGGCCTCGACGTCGATGGGAACGGCCTGTGGCGTCAGGAAGCCGGGCCGACGGTGTTCGCGACCTTCGAGTCCGAGACCGGCTACTTCGGGTCCCGCACCCAGCAGACCATGCTCAACTTCCGTGTCCGCGACCTGGACGCGATGCTCGCGCAATTGCGCGCCAAGGGCGCGGATGTGGTGCAGGAAACGCAGGACATGGAGGGGGTCGGCCGATTCGGCTGGGTCACCGACCCCGAGGGCAACCGGGTCGAGTTGTGGCAGCCCGCCTGACGATGCCCCGGTTCTAGGTCCCTCCAAAAATGCGGCACAGCGCCGCCCCGCCGGACGCGGGGCGGCGCTTCGTCGTCTCAGCGGCCCGACACCAGCCGCGGAAACGCCACAGCGCCGGACCGGCCGCCTCATCGGCGTCCGGCTCGTAGACCGCGCGCGGGTCCTGGTCCTCGGCCAGGCTCCGCTTTCGGCGTATGCGTGGAGATCAGATACGCGCCGACGAGGTCACGCGGCCATTCGGTTCTCGCGCGGCAGCTCCAACGACGCCCAGTCCGCCGGGCCTGTGCTCGCCGAGACTACGTCCGTGCAGGTGAGAGAGGTAGTGCGTGGCAGGCGGTGGCGGCGGTCGGCGCTGCTGATCGAGTACCGGGCACGGAAGATCGAGCCCCCGAGACCGAGCCGGATCGAGAAGATCCTGATTGCCGCGCGGGAACTGTGGGAGAAGGAGCTTCGCGCCCGGACGATCGAGTCCGCCCGCAAGTGCGGCAAGATCATCGGCGGCGCCACCGTTGCCGACCCGGACATGCTCACGATGGCCCTGCACTACCGGGACCAGGGCCTGAGCCTGCGCGACATGGCGGCGAAGCTCGTGCCTCGCCAGCCACCGTCATGCGGATGCTGCGCGATCACGACGAGCAGGCCGCGACGAACTCGGGCGCGTGATCCACCGCTACCTTGCGGCTGGTGTCTGAGCTGGGATTCCGGGGCCAAGGCCGTGTGTGGCTAGCACTCTGCTTCGTCGGGGGCGATGACTTCGCGCTGCGCGGTCTGGGCGACGCGGGCGAGCAGCGTCCGCAGTTGCTCGGCGTCCTTGGGGTCGAGGTCGGTGAGGAGGCGTGCTTCGGCGGCGCCGAGGCTTTCGCGTACCTGTGCGAGGCGGGCGCGTCCGGTGTCGGTGATGAGGACCTGGCGGGCGCGCCGGTCGCGCGGGTCGGGCTTGCGGGTCACAAGGCTGTGGGCTTCCAGGTCGTCGAGGAGGTAGGTCATCACGGTGCGGTCGAGACTCACCTGTTTGGCCAGGGCCAGCTGCGAAGGCGGTTCGCTGCCGCCGGCCAGCGCCACCAGGACCAGGTAGCCGCGGGCTCCGCCGGGCAGGTCCGCGACGGAGTCGGTGGCGACGCGACGGAACGCCGCGGAGACCATGCGGATCGCCCAGCCCAGGTCGGTGTCCAGCGCCAGGGATTCCGCCTCGGCGCGCGGCCTCTTGTTCTCGGACGTGGATGCGCTCACCCGCACATCGTACAATATGTGCTGAGCAACAGATGTTCTTGTGAACAGAACATCTGTAATGCATAGTTGATTCCGGACAGGGCGCCGGCAGTGATCCGTGCCGCGCGCCGAACGCACCACAGCGAGGAAGATCATCATGAGTGCCGACAACGCTTTGCAGGGCCGCACCGCACTCGTGACCGGAGCGACCTCGGGCATCGGCAAGGCCATCGCGCAGAACCTGGCCGCCCAGGGCGCGGACGTCGTCCTGCACGGCCGTGATCGGGTCCGCGGCGAAGCCCTGGTCAAGGAGATCGCGGCAGCGGGCGGCACCGCCCGTTTCGTCGCCGCGGACCTCGCCGACGCCGATGACACACTGCGCCTGGCCGCCGCGGCCGGAGCGGTGGACATCCTGGTCAACAGCGCGGGTCTGTACGAGTTCGCTCCGACCGTTGCGACCGCCGCCGCCAGCTTCGACCGGCAGGTCGCCGTCAACACGCGCGCCCCGTTCCTGCTGGTCGGCGCGCTGGCGCCCGGTATGGCCGAGCGCGGCCGGGGCTCGATCGTGATCGTCGGCTCCAGCGCGGCCCGCATGCCCGCCCCCATCGGCGCCGCCTACGGCGCCTCCAAGGCCGGCGCCGAGATCCTCACCCGCTACTGGGCGACCGAGTTCGGCCCGTCCGGCGTACGCGTCAACACCGTCTCGCCCGGCCCCGTGCACACCGAGGGCACTAAGGCCATGCTCGGCGAGCACACCGCGATGCTGGACAAGACCACCGCCCGTGGCCGTGCCGGAGACCCCACCGAGATCGCCGAGATCGTCTCCTTCCTGGTGAGCCCGGCCAGCTCCTACGTCAACGGCGCCGTCCTGTTCGCCGATGGCGGCGAGCTCAGCGCCCTGCCCTCCTGAAGGAGCCTTCATGAACATCTTCATCATCGGCTCCTGCCGGACATCGACCTGCTCGCCCGGGCAGGTCCTCGCGCCAGGCCATGCCGACTTCTACCAACCGGAGCCGCTGAGCCACCTCGCCGGGCAACTCCAGGTCTACGTCGCCCGGACACTCGCCGGCTGACAGGTCTGGCGCGTCTCTTGGGGGCTTTCGGGGGAGTAGGAGCAGAGAAGGCCGGTGTGGATGGTGGCGCGGAGTCCGCCACCGATGACCGGGTCGGCCTCGTCGATGCGTTGCAGAGCGCGCCGGATGGCCTTGCCTACGGCCGTGCGGGCGCGTTCTTCGCTGCCGGAGAAGTTCCGGGTACGGCCGGCGAGGCCCGCGGCGGCGGACAGTTCGGCCACCAGCCAGTCGCGTTCGGCGAGGACGGCGTCGGCCCGGTCGTACTCGTCCAGCGACTCCAGCCTCGCGGACTCGGCTTCGAGTTCGGAGAGGCGTCGCCGGTAGGTGCGTTTGGCCTCCTCGTCCAGGACGGGCTGGGCGGACGCGGCGCCGATCCCGCCGCCCGCGGACCCCAGCGGCGGCGGGCCGGCCGCGAGAGTGAGCGCCGGGATGTCCTGCCCGGGATTGCCGACCAGCGTGGCCAGGTGCCGCATGCCGACGCTGTCCGCCACGGCCACGGAGCGGGCGCCCGAGGTGACGCGCCATCCCTTGCCGTGGCGTTCGAACGCGACGTCGGCGGGACGGGGAACGCCGGCGGAGCCGCGAGAGGGTCCGGCGGGCAGTGCCATGCCGAGTTCGGCGGCCTCCTGCGCCGCGAGGGCCAGGGTCTTGCGCGCCGTCTCGTCCGCGTGCCCGTCGCGGAGCGCGAGCGCCTCGCCGAGCCGCGCCCGGGACAGGACGGCGGCGGGCCAGTGGCCCAGCGCGAGGTTGTCGTCGACGGCCTGGCGCAGCTGCCGGACCGCCTCGTCCGCGTCACCGATCGTCAGCGAGGCCACTCCCAGCGAGTGGCGCACCGACCCCAGGCACGCCGCGCCGAGGCACAGGACGGCGGGCAGCCCGGCGAACGGGCCCAGCAGGTTCCGCGCCTGGACGGCGGCGTCGGCGTCCCCGAGCAGGTACGCGACCTCGGCGACCCCGTACATCGCGAACAGCCAGGTGCTCGACCGCGGCGTCCCCTCCTGGAGGCGGGCGCGCAGCCGGGCCAGCGTCCCCTCGGCCAGACGCCGGTCGCCCGCACCGGCGGCGGCGATCGCCAGGCCCGCGTAGCAGGCGTTGTCCATCGGGCTGATCAGCGGAGACCCGACCAGCTCCGTCAGTGCCGGCAGGCACTCGGCGACACGTCCCTGGTACCACCTGATCGTGCCCAGCTGCGCGGCGTACCAGCCGGTCGCGGCGGCGTCGCCGGCGTGCTCGCCGCGCCGCGCGCACTCGGCGGCGAGTTCCTCGGCCTCCTCGAACCGGCCGTGCCGGATGGCCAGCATCACCTCCAGCGACCCGAGGACGAACCCGGCCGCCAGATGGTCCCGCCCGGCCAGCAGGGCGCGCAACTCCTGGAGGCTGCGCTCGGCGTGCGGGTCCCCGACGAGGAACAGGTCGACGGCGTGCCACAGCAGGCCCATCAGCAGGTCGCCGCGGCGGCCCGTCCGGGACGCCTCGCCGATCAGCTCCGTGGCCAGTTCGAGGCGCAGCGCGCCGTGCCCGGGGCCGAGGACGCAGTGGTGGGTGAGGCTGAGGGCGTCGGCCCGCGCCACCGGGTCACCGGTCCGCCTCGCCTCGGCGAGCAGGTCCAGGACCGCCGCGTGGCCGCCCGCGAGGTAGTCCGCCTCGGCGGCGAGCCTGGCGCGCAGGCGCACCGCCGCCGGCGACCCCGGGTCGATCGCCGCCAGGGCGGTGCGCTGGCGGGTGCGCACCGTCGCCGCGTCGGCCACGGTGCGGTGCTCGTGCACCCACAGACCGCCGAGGCCCAGCGCGGCCCGCGCCATCGCTTCGCCGTCGCCCCAGTGCTCCGCCTCGCGGTACGCCGCGTCGAACCACATCCGGCTCGTCCGCAGGTCGCCCTCTTCTGCCAGCGCGCGCTCCCCGGCCGCCAGTGACAGCTCGACGTCGCCGCCCCACGCGGCCGGGGCCGTCTCCGCTTCCCGTATTCCCTTCACAGGCCCATCCCCGTAGTAGCCGGTCACCGCCCGCGCGCGGATCGCGTGCGGGAGACGGTCACTCGGTCGTGCGGGGATCCCGAGCCGAGGCCGCGTCGTACTTACACCACCACGGGGGCACCGGGCCGCCCGGTTCATGAGGTTTCAACCACTGACCGGATGCGGACGCGCCCGCCGGAAGTCGTGCCGTCGCGTGCCGTTCCGGTCCGTCCCGCCATGGCACGGGGTGGCACGCCTCCCTCGTGGGTGCCGCGACCGGCGGCACCGTCCGAATCCTGGAGGCACCATGGTCAGGAAGAGGCGACGGGACGCGCGCGGAGTCCCGCTGGTGCGTCGCCGAGGGCTGCTCGTCCCGCTGCCGGCTGCGGCGCTGCTGCTGGCGGCGGCCCCGGCGATGGCGGCCCCGGCGATGGCGGCGTCGGCCTGGACGGTCACGCCGTCACCGAACCCGTCGGCGACCGGCGACCGGCTGAACGGCGCGGCGGCGCGCGCCGCCACCGACGCCTGGGCGGTGGGCCAGTTCACCGCGCCCGACGCCGACGCCGACGGACAGCAGATGCTGGCGGCGCGCTGGGACGGCGCCCAGTGGCGACAGGTCGCGACGCCCGCCGTCTCGCATCAGGACGAGGTCCTGAGCGGGGTGTCGGCCGACGCGGCCGATGACGCGTGGGCCGTCGGCTTCACCAAGAAGGTGTCGGCGGCGGCACGGTCCCCGCTGGCCGTCCACTGGAACGGCACCGCTTGGACGAGCGTGCCCGTGCCGAACACCGCCGGCGGGGCCAAGTCGGTGTTCACCGGTGTGGCCGCGCTCGCCCCCGACAACGCCTGGGCCGTTGGACGCGGCCTGGACGCGCGGGCGCTCGTCGAGCACTGGAACGGCACGTCATGGACCGTCGCGCCGACGCCCGCGCCACCGGTGCCGGCCGGCTGGACCGTGGCCGGCGCCACCCTGAACGGTGTCTCCGCCCGCTCCGCCGACGACATCTGGGCCGTCGGGACCGTCACCGCGATCATGGGCGTGACCACGCAGGACAGAACGCTGGCCATGCACTACGACGGCACCTCGTGGAAGATCACCCCGACGCCCACGAACGGCACCACCACGGTCGGCAACCAGCTGAACGCCGTCACGGCCATCACGCCGAAGGACGTCTGGTCGGTCGGCAAGGTGGCCACCAGCAACGGCACCACCCCGACCCAGACGACGGTGATCCAGCACTGGAACGGCACCGTCTGGTCGTCCGTGCCGGCCCCCGTGCGCGGCGGGTTCACGGGTGTCGCCGCCCGGTCGGCGACGGACGTGTGGGCGGTCGGCGACTTCTCCGACGGCTCCGGTGCGGCGGGCTCGATCCTGCACTGGAACGGGTCGGCCTGGTCGAAGACGGCCGCCCCGGACGGCGCCACCGGCTCCATCCTGACCGGCGCGGCCGCCACGCCGGGCGGCGGCGACGTGTGGGCCTCCGGGTTCGACCTTCTCGGCCCCTCGGACTACCGCACCGTGATCCTCCGCAACACCCCCTGACAAGGCACCACACGGGAAACGGCCGGCGCCCGCATGGCCGCCGCGTCGTTCCCGCCACCCGACGATTTCCCTGGAGGAATTCCGATGTCCATTCACGACCGAACGTCCAGCAGAATGCGGGCCCCGCGCAACGCGCTGCGCATCCTGGCGGTCGCGGCGGGGCTGGCGTCCCTGCCCTGCGCGCTGGCCGCCCAGCCCGCCATGGCGTCGCCCTGCTACGGCGACTGCCATCCCGGCGTGGTGCGCCTCGGGGCGGGCGTGCTCAGGTACGACGCACCCGTGGGCGTGAACGACCAGATCACGATCGGCTCCGGCGGCGGGTTCGTCACCCTCACCGACACCACGGCCACCTTCACCGCCGGCGACGGGTGCACCATGGTGACCGCGCATCAGGCGCAGTGCACGTCGGCGTACAGCATCAGGGTGCGCGGCCTGGACGGTGACGACGCCATCACCAACGCCACGGCTCTCAATGCGGACCTGCTCGGCGGCACCGGCGACGACAGGCTCACCGGCGGCTCCGGTGACGACGTCCTGACCGGGGAGTACGGCGCCGACGTGCTGATGGGCGGCGGAGGTTCCGACACGGCGAACTACGACGACTCGGCGGGAAGGACCGCGGGTGTCCGGGCCGACCTCGACGGCGCGGCGGGCGACGACGGCGGCCCCGAGGACGGGCTCGCCGGAGCGCGCGACACCATCGGCGCGGACGTGGAGAACCTGCAGGGGACCATCAAGGACGACGTGCTGATCGGCAACGCCGGGCCGAACGTCGTCACCGCCACGGGCGGCCACGACCAGATCCAGGGCCTGGGCGGAAACGACCAGCTCACCGGCCGGGGCGGCGGCACCGTGAACGGCGGTGCCGGCACCGACGGCTGCGTCTCCGACCTCAGGGGCCTGCCGGAGCAGCCGGACACCTTCGTCGGCTGCGAGAGCACCCAGGTCATGACCTGATCCGCGGCATTGCGCGAGCCCCGGGAGACCGCACGGGGGCACTCCCGGGGCTCGCGCAATGGGCGGGATCGCGTTCATCCGTTTCGCACCGCTCGACGGCAGCGGCGCACCCCAGACACGAGCGGAAGCCCTCGCCGCCGACATCGAGAAGATGATCGCCGAGCGCGGGCTCGCCCCGGGCGACCTCATCGGGACCATGGACGAGTTCCGCGATCGCTCCGGCTTCGGCCGCGCCACCATCAGCTCACCGTCCGGCAGGAGCCCACCACGGTCGCCGACGCCATCGCCGTCCGCGAATCGCTGGAACTGCTGATCACCACGGACGCCGCGCGGCACCGCTCGCCTCAGGACGTCGCCGCGCTGCGCAAGCTGCTCACCCGGCTCAAGCGGTCGGCGACCAGCACCGACAGTTTCATGCGGGCCAACTGGGCGCTCCGTGACCCGGGGCGGCACTGCCACTTCCGGCCAGGATTGTTGGAGCTCTCAACAAAACACCTTCTGACCTGTGCGTTGGCACTCACAGGCCGGTATTTGGTGTGCCGACCGACAAACAGCGGATCCGCTTCGGCCTCTTGACCGGAGGGCGGCGCTGTGTCTTAACTTCCGGTTACCACGCAGCTCACGACGGGCTCGGTGAACGTCAGACGTGACGGTCCCGCGGCCCACTTACCCCCAGCATGCCCACCCCCCGTGCCGGTGCCGAGCGCGCCGCTTTCCCCACCCCCACCGAGTCTCACCTTCAGTGTCCCGGGCATCCCCATGCCCGGACCGCGGCCGGCTCCGCCAGTGATCCGGCCGCCTCCCACCCCCGAAGGGATCTGCCATGCCCTTGTTCCGAAGAAGGGCCCTCTCTGCCACCGTCGCGCTGGGCTTGGGCCTGTCGCTGGTGAGCACCGGCCAGGCCCCGGCCCTCGCCGGGCAGGCGGGCTCGCCGCCGATCGCGGCGGACGCGCCTTGGACCACCACCGTGAAGTGGCTGGTCGACCACCTGACAGTGGACGAGAAGCTGCTTCTGGTGCGTGGTGGCACCGACCCGGACCCGCACGGTGAGGCGGGGTACATCCCGGGCATCGCACGGCTCGGTGTGCCCGCCGTCCGGCACGCCGACGCCCAGGGCGTCAACGTCTACAAGGACGCCACCGCCTACCCCACCCGGCTCGGCCTGGCCGCCTCGTTCGACCGCGGGGCGTTCTCGGTGTTCGGCCGAAGCGTGGGCACGGAAGGGCGCGCCCTCGGCGTCGACCTGATCTACGGACCGCAGGTGGACCTGGCGCGGCTCCCCACCTGGAGCCGCAACATGACCGGCCTCGGCGAGGACCCCTACCTGGCCTCCCAGATGCTCGACAAGGAGATCAACGGGATCCAGTCGACCGGCCTGCTGTCGCAGGTCAAGCACTTCACCATGTACAACGGCCAGAACCAGGGCACCCCCTCGATCGTGGACGAGCAGACCGCGCACGAGCTCTACCTGCGGCCGAGCGAGACCGCGGTCAAGGACGGCCGCGTCAGCTCGGTGATGTGCTCCTACGCCACCTTCCAGATCACTCCGCTGGAGTCCAAGCCCGACTACGCCTGCTCCAACAGCGGCGCCCTCAACACCGTCCTCAAGGGACAGTGGAACTTCAAGGGCTGGGTGACCTCCGACTACACCGCCTCGAAGGCCACCAGCGACCTGCTGGCGGGCATGGACCAGGAGTTCATCACCGCCAACCTGTCCCCGGCCAACCTCAAGCCCCTGGTCGACCCCGCATCGGCCACCTACGACAAGACCTACGCCAGCGCCCTGGACACCTCGGTCGCCCGGATCCTCTACCAGTACCAGCGCTTCGGCCTGCTGGACGACTCCACCTACCCCAGGCCCGCCAAAACCCACGTCAAACCGATCCGTAAGGCCCCGAGCAAGGTCGACAAGGGCGCCGGCATCGCCACCAGCCGCGAACTCGCCGAGGAGGCGGCGGTCCTGCTCAAGAACGACAACGTCCTGCCGCTGAGCGGCAAGGGAGATGTCGCGCTGATCGGACCCACGGCCGACCTGCTGCCCTCCAGCCCCGGAGGTGAGCGCTCGCGAGGCTTCGGCGACCGCAACGGCATCAGCCCCTACGACGCCGTCCGCGCGAAGATCGGCTCTCGGGCCGTCCTGACCCCCGGGCTGGACCGCGTGGGGACGACCGTGCCGGCCACCGCCCTCACCACACCGGACGGTGCCCCGGGCCTGACCCGCACCGAGAAGAACTCCTCCGGAACGGTCATCGGAACCAAGGTCGACGCCACAGTGAACGGCGATCAGACCGACCTGGCCCGCGGCAACACCTACACCTGGGACGGCTACGTCGACGTCGCCACGGCCGACACCTACAACCTGTGGCTGCAACGCCCGATCGGCACCTCCTCGGGCTCTCCGTCGGCCTACAACAAGGGCATCAACCCCGGCCTCGCCCAAGGTCCCGGCACGGGGGAGACCGGAACGCTCTCCCTGTCGGTCGACGGCGGCACCCGCACGCTGGCCCAGCCGTCGACGATCCTGCCCAACACCTACCCGAACGGCCCGACGGTCAACGGCCAATACCTCGGGCTCACCAACGCCGGTGCCAAACTGCAGCTCGACCCCGGCAAGCACCGCATCACCTTCACCTACACCGCCGCCGCCAACACCGCGGCGAACCCGACGCTGCGGTTCGCCTGGTCGCCCGTCCAAGCCGGGATCAAGGCGGCCGCCACCGCCGCCGCCAAGGCACCGACCGCCGTGGTGTTCGTCGACGACGCCAACACCACCACGACCGCCGGCGACGTCGGCAGCCTCGGCGCCGACCAGGACGACCTCGTCCGCGCCGTCGCCGCCGCCAACCCCAACACGGTCGTCGTGCTCAACACCGGCGGGCCCGTGAAGATGCCCTGGCTGAACTCGGTCAAGGGCGTCCTGGAGATGTGGTACCCGGGGCAGGAAGGCGGCACCGCGACCGCCGACCTCCTCTTCGGCACGGCCAACCCCGGCGGTCGCCTGCCCGTCACCTTCCCGAACTCCACCACACCCTTCACCGGCCACCCCGAACGATCCGTCGGCCAGGACGGCAAGATCACCTGGTCGGAGGGGCTGCAGTCCGGCTACCGCTGGTACACCACCCAGAACGTCGCGCCGCTCTACCCCTTCGGGTACGGGCTCTCCTACACCACGTTCGCCTACGCGGGCCTGCGGACCACCGCTGCTCGCGACGGCGGCCTGGACGTGCGGCTCACCGTCCGCAACACCGGGCACCGCACCGGGACGGCCGTGCCGCAGGTGTACCTCGGCCCATCACCCGACCTGCCCTCCTCCATCCAGCAGGTCGAGCGGAAGCTGGTCGGGTTCGACCGGTTCACCCTGTCGCCCGGCGGCGCCCGGACCGTCACCCTGCACATCGCGGCCCGCGACCTGTCCTCCTGGTCCACGGCCAAGCAGAACTGGGTCCGCGGCACCGGCAACCGCACCGTCCAGGCCGGTTCCTCGTCCACCGACCTGCCCCTCACCACCACCGTCCAGATCCCCTGACCCCTCACCACTGACCAACGAGGACGAGAGCGATGGTGGTCTGGATGTGCAGTTGGCCGCCGAGTTGATCGAGAGGGCGAAGGCCGAGGGGGTGTCGCGGGTCGGGCCGGACGGGCTGCCGGCCGGCATCACCAAGACCGTGCTGCAGGCCGCACTCGAGGCCGAGATGCTGATCGACGCCGTCTATGTGGGAGATCCGCGAAGGTCAGGTGGCCGACCGGCCCGTCTATGTCGCGGTGGGCATCAACTGCCACGGTGAACGCGACGTGCTGGGCCTGTGGGTGGGCACCGGCGGCGAGGGCGCTCGTCGCTGCGCTATGCCTCCAAGGCGCACTGGAGCCGGCTGACCAAGGACCTGCGGCAGATCTGCACCGCCCCTACCGAGACCGCCGCCGAGCAGCGGTTCGCCGACGAGCCGACATGGTCCACTGTCGATCATGTTCTTCGTCGGATGGTGGTGGCGGATCGACCGCCCGGTTGACCCGACGCGGGCCCGGCGGGCCCGCGTCGGCGAGGACGTCGTTTCAGGGGGTTCGCGCTGCCTCGGCATTGCCTTTGACTACGAAGCCGGAGTTGGGCTCGGTGCCCGTCCAGCCGGGACTGCGTGGTGTCGTGGAGCGCGATGTGAGCGGCGAGGCGGCGCAGGGGTGCAGGGGTGCAGGGTGAGTGGAATCAGCGATGGACGGTGTGGTGCGGCCGATCATGGTGGACGGGGCGCGGGTAGTGGTGGGCGGCTGGGGTGGTTGCCGGACCGTTGTTGTGCGTCGAAGGCACCGCTGACGCGGTCGTGGCGCGGCCCTCGTTGAGGCGGTGTGCGCCGTACACGACCAGGGCCCAGGCCAGGCAGGCGAACGCGGCGGTGTGCAGGAGCGCTCGGACGATGTTCCCGATGACCCACTTGCTCTCGAATTGGTCGCGCACGGTGTCCAGGTGGTTGATGTGCTGGGGGGCGCCGGCCTTGGCGAGCTGGTCGTTGAGGGGGACGTTGACTCCGCTGGTGACCATGAAGGCGATCAGATAGAGCGCGAGCGCGGCGATGAGCCAGGGCAGGGCCGGCCGGCCGTGGCCGCGCCAGGCCAGGAACACCGCCAGGGCGATCAGGGGGATGGATCCCATGAAGGGCAGCATGAAAGCGGGGTTGAGGATCGCCTTGTTGATGCCTTGCATGGCCTCGATGAGCGTGCGGTCGGAGGATCGGTTCAGGCCGGGCATGACGGCGTAGGCGAAGCCGGCGAACAACCCGGCCATGAGTCCGGTGGAGATGAGGGCGGCCAGCATGGTCGCGGTCTGCAGGAGTTTCATGCGGCGTCCTTCGGGGTCCAGATGCCGGTGGCGGCGGTGTCGCCGGCGTAGTCGGAGAAGTCGCGGGCCGGGCGGCCCAGGACCTGCTGGACACCGTCGCCCAGGTGAGCGTTGCGGCCGTCCAGGACGGTGGTGAACAGGTAGGTCAGGAGATCGGTGACCTCGTCCGGGACGCCTTCGGCCGCCAGCGCGGCGGCGTAGGCGTCGACGGGGACGGGCACGTAGGAGATGTCGCGGCCGGCCGCTCGGCCGATCTCGGCGACGGCTTCTGCGAAGGTGAGCAGCCGCGGTCCGGTCAGTTCGTATGTACGGCCGCTGTGCCCGTCCTCGGTGAGGACCGACGCGGCGACATCGGCAATGTCGTCGGCGTCCACGAACGGTTCGCGCACCTCATCCGCCGGCAGCACCACCTCGCCGCTGACCACCGGGTCGAGGAGGTAGCTCTCGCTGAAGTTCTGGGCGAACCAGCTGGCGCGCAACACCGTCCAGTCGGCGCCCGAAGCGGCCAGCGTCCGTTCGCAAGCGAGCGCCTCGTCCTCGCCGCGCCCCGACAGCAGCACCAGGCGCCGCGCGCCCGACTCCACCGCGAGCTCGGCGAACGCGCCGATCGTCTCTGGTGCACCGGGGGCGGCCAGGTCCGGGTAGTAGGCGACGTATACCGCGTGCACACCGTCGAGGGCGGGCGCCCACGTCGCGCGGTCCGCTCAGTCGAAGGGCACTCCGCCGGACCGCGAGCCGATCCGGACCCGCAGGTCGCGTCCGGTCAGCCGCTGGACGACGCGCCGGCCGGTCTTGCCGGTCCCGCCCAGGACGAGGGTCAGATCACGGGAAGTCACAGGGGTTCTCCTCAGTTTCCGAAGCGGTGGCCGTGCCGTTCTGGCCACACCCCAACCATCGGGTCCGCGGGGTTCGTCAACAACGGCCGGTCATGCAAGGATCGTTAACCTGAGGGTTGACGAACTGGGGGCGTGGTGGAGCAGCGCGAGATCGAGATCTTCCTGACGGTCGGCGAGGAGCTGCATTTCGGCCGCAGCGCCGAGCGGCTGCACGTCTCGGTCGCGATGGTCAGCAAGACGATCAAGAAGCTGGAGCGGGCGGTCGGTGCCGCGCTGTTCGACCGGACCAGCCGCCGGGTGGCGCTGACCCCGATCGGCCGGCGGCTCTACGACGACCTGCGGCCCGCCTACCAGCAGATCCTCGACGGCTTCGACCGAGCGGTCGCCGCCGGCCGGGGCATCGACGGGCTCCTGCGCGTCGGCTTCATCGGCACCGCCACCGCCCAGTTCGTCCTCGGCGTCGTCGAGTCCTTCCACGCCCGGCACCCGGCCTGCCAGGTCCGGATCGAGGAGACCCGGTACGCCGACGGCTTCGCTCCGCTGCTCGGCGACGCCGTCGACCTCCTGCTCACCGCGGCCCCGGCCCCGGGGCCTGGCCTCAGCGAAAGCCCGATTCTCTTCCACGAGCCGCCGGTGCTGGCCGTCTCGGCCGGGCACCCCTTCGCCCGCCGTTCCTCGGTCTCCATCGAGGACATGTCCCGCGACAAGGTCCTGCGCCCACGCGGCGTCCCCGCCGAGCTGGACGCCCTCACCGTCCCGACCACCACCCCCACGGGCAGACCCATCGAGCGGGGTATGGAGTTCGGGACCGTCCAGGAACTGCTCGCCCTGGTCGGCGCCGGCCGTGGCATCTTTCCGGTCCCCGCGCACGCGAGCCTGTACGACGGGCGCCCGGACCTCGCCTACATTCCGATACGCGACGGACTTCCCTTCGAATGGCGGCTGACCTGGCGCACGTCCGCGGAGACCAGCCGCATCCGCGCCTTCTGCCAAGCCGCCCGCGACTTCGTCGCCGGCAACACCGACCCGCTTCTCAGCCCGATTGTGGGCTCTGCCACATCCTGAAGCGGCCGTTGCCTCACCGACCTCAAACGCGATCGACTCCTGCGCTCCCAGATCAGCATGACGACGTCGAGGCCGCAGCTACGAATAACACTGCCGCCGGCATCGGCGGGGGCGCTGTCTGAAAGTTTGCGGGTGAGGCGGTGATCGGCTTTCAGTTCAGGGTGATGCGGTCACCGTAGTGCAGCGACAGCGCGTTCAGCGCTGCCTTCCACTCGGGGGTTTTCCGGTCACGTCGACCGACCTTTCAACGGTCGGCGGATGACCCGGTAGAGCACCTTGAGCGCGGCCTGTTCGGTGGGGAAGTGCCCGCGCTGGCGGGTGGCCTGGCGGAACCGGGCGTTGAGGCTCTCGATCGCGTTCGTCGTGTACACGACATTGCGGATCTCGGCCGGAAACACCAGGAGTGGGATGAACGTCGGCCAGGCGTCCCGCCACAGCCTGATGATTGCCGGATACTTCTCGTTCCATTCTGGCTTCGAACTCGGCGAACCGAGCCTCAGTGGCTGCCTTGGTCGGGACGATGTAGATCTGCCGCAGGTCCCTGGTCAGCCGGCTCCAGCGCGCCTTGGAGCCATACCGCACCGCTTGTCGCCCAGGGTGTTGTGCCGGATCAGGTTGCTGGTGCGCCCGGCACTGTGATCCGTTGGGACCGCGACCTTATTCGGCGCCGGTACGCTGCCCGGCCAAGCCGAAACGGCGGGGACGATCGCCGACTGTGCGTTCCGTCCGCGTCCTGCCCTGATCTGGAACCAACGGCACTTGCTTCATGCGCTGCGCGAGTTCGAGATCCTCTGTAACCGCCATCGTCCTCACCAGGGCGTCGCGAACGCCCGACCGTGCACCCCGCTGCCCCCGCCGATCACCGACCCCGACCAGATCGCCCGGCTGGACGTGCGAAGACGCCGACGCCTCGGCGGAATCCTCAACGAGTACGAGCATGTGGCGTGACCTGCGCGGATGTAGTTTTCGGCAGGGACAGCGTCCAGCGAGGCCGCCACCTTCGGCAGCGCGACCCCCGCCGCCGTGACACCGAACACCGCCGGGCCGAACCGGGCGCCCAGCCGCAGCCCCGCCGAGCGCGCACTGGCCTCGTTCTGCACCGGCGGTGCCTTGCGCGCCCGTTGGGCGGATCCAGCCTGCATGATCAATCCCCTTTCACGAGTTCCCGTAGACGCTCGATCACCATCGCCGCGGTGACGCGCGAGACCAATCCCGCAAGTGGGGGATGGAGATCGCTGGGCCCGAACAGCACGATCGGAGAAACCGTCTGCGAACACCGGGAGACTTCAATGACCAGCTCGTCCCAGCCGGCCGGAAGCGCGCTACTCGTCCGGGACCGCGACGCGGAGTTCCTCGGCCTGCCCTCCGGCGGGGCGTTCCGGCTCCTGGCCGACAGCGACGAGACCGGCGCGGCCCTGAGCGCCAACCGTCTCGCCCTCGTCGCCGGTGCCGACGGCGCGCAGCCGCACCTTCACCGGCTCTCATCGGAGTTCTTCTACGTGCTCGACGGCGCCGCCGAGTTCCTTCTCGGCGACCGGATCCAGGTCGTCGGCAAAGGAGACGTCCTGGTGATCCCGCCGGGTCTGCCGCATGCCTTCGGAGCGGTGCAGGGCTCCGGCACCGACCTGCTGGTGGGCATCACCCCGGGCGTCCAGCGGTTCGGCTACTTCCGGATGCTGCAGCGCATCGCCGAAGGGCAGGACTCCCCTGAGAGCCTGCTCCCGGTTCAGGACCGGTACGACGTCCATTTCCTGGACAGCGTGACCTGGCAGATCGCCCGCAACGGTCGCCCGTCCGCGGAATAGAAGCGAGGGGAGCCGTGTCTCCCTGATGATGCCTCGGGAGGGCGGACCGCATGAACGACTTCACGGCGTCCCGCATCCGGCGCGGCCGGGACGGCCTGATCTCCCATGCGGATCAGGCGCTGGACGCGCTGGACATGTTCGGGGAGGTGTCCACCCGGTTGCGCGCTCTCGTACCGTTCGACGCCTCGGTGTGGCGGGCCACCGACCCGCTCACCGGGCTGATGACCGCACCCGTCCGGATCGAGAACCTCCAGGAGGGAGGTTCGGCGACCTACTGGGACAACGAGCTGCTCGCCGAGAACATCAACCTGTTCAGCGACCTCGCCCGCGCCACCGTCCCCGCGGCGGCGCTCCGCGAGAGCACCGGGGACATGCCGGAGCGCAGCCCCCTCTACCGCGGCTACCTGCGCCCCCGCGGCCTGGGCGACGAGCTGCGCGCCGTCCTGCGGGTGGGCGGGCGGCCGTGGGGCCACATCAGCCTCTTCCGCGAGGAGGGCCGCCCGTCCTTCACCGCGTCCGAGATCACGCTGGTGGCCGGGCTGTCGCTGCCTCTCGCCCGGCGGCTGCGCTCCTTCGCCCGGCCGTCCGCCGGACCGGACACGACGACCGCATCGGGCCCCGGTCTGCTGCTCTTCGACTCCGCCGGCGCCCTGATCTCGGTCAACGACGACGCGCGCAGGCACCTCGACGATCTGCCGTCCGGGCCCTCGTCCCCCACGCCGTTGGGGATCCGGCTGCCTGCCTGGATACACGGCATGGCCGTCGGAGCACGCGCGAAGGCGGAGGCCGGAGTGGAGGGCGGCGCCGAGGTCCGGATCCGCGATCAGGCGGGCCGGTGGCTGGTCTGCCGGGCCTCGTGCATGCGCGGGGCCGGCGGCTCGTTCGGCCACACCGCGCTGGTCATCGAGCCCGCCACGTCCGTTCAGGTGGGGCTGCTGACCGCCGAAGCCTGCGGGCTGTCGGAACGGGAACTGGAGATCACCCAGGCGGTGGCCCGCGGGCTGACCACCGGCGAGATCGCCCAGAACCTCTTCATCTCCGTCCACACCGTGCGCGACCACCTCAAGGCGATCTTCAGGAAGGCCGGTGTCTCCAGCCGCGGCGAGCTCATCGCCACGCTGTTCGCCGACCACTACCAGCCGGCCGTCGCCGGCGGCCTGTACCGCACATCTGACCGCTGATCGGCCCGCCGGACCGTTGTCGGACCGCTGCCCCGTGTCCGGCACCCGGACGGATGCGTGCTGTAGGTGACTCGGCCCGGGTCCGACAGCACACCAGCCGGGAACCGTGCGCCTGCCGAAAACTACGTCCGTGCAGGTGGGACATGCAGGGGAGTGGGCTCTGGAGTGAAGCCGCTGCCTCCACCGATCACCGATTCCGACGAGATCGCCCACCTGAATATTCAAAGAAGGCAACGGCTGGGCTGGATCCTCAACGAATACGCACATTCTGCTCAACCTGCGCGGACGTGATTTTCGGAAAGCGCACGGCCAGGTGAAGGCGATGGTGCGGCGACCGACGTGGTGCCTGCTGATGACGGCGCGCTGGGTGAATCCGTCTCCACGCCGCGGCGAATCGCGGCGTACGAGCTCTATGATCACCCGGTCGGCGCGGCGGCGCGGATGGTGTCGCGCAGCCATCGCTGTGCGGGATCGCCGTCCAGGCGCGGGTGCCAGGCCATGGCGAAGCTCAGCGGGCCGACCTCTTCGGGCGCCTCGGTCACGGCGAGCGTGCGGTCCGCGGTGAGGTGGCCGGCGAACCGCCGGGGCAGGGTGGCGACGAGCCGGGTGTCGCGGATCGCGGCGGCGGCGAAGGCGTGATACGACACGGTGACGCTCGCGCGCCGGGCGCGGCCGAGTGCCTCGAGCCGCGTGTCGACGGTGCCCTGCCGGCCTGCGAGTATGTCGACGACGACGTGGTCGCAGGCAAGGTAGTCCGCGAGCGTGAGCGTGGCGGCGGCGGCGAGCGGGTGCCCGGCCGACATGACGCAGACGTAGCGGTCGTCGAAGAGCGGCTCGGAGCGCAGCGGCGGAGGCGCGGCACCCCCGGTGAACGCGAGGTCGAGCGCGCCTCTCTCGACGTCTTGGTAGACGCCCTCGTGCCATCCGTCGAAGTGGAGGGTGACGGTAGGCGACTGGACGAGCACGCGCCGCACGAGCGGCGGGCCGATGACCGAGAGCACGTAGTCGGTCCCGGCGAGCCGAAAAGCGTGGTCAGCGGTGAGCGGGTTGTAGGGCGTCTCCGCGAACAGGCCTTCCAGTTGCGGCAGGATGGCGGCGAGGTCGCGCTGCAGCCGCTCGGCCCGCGGCGTGAGCCGGTACCCGCCCACGCACCGCACGAGAAGCTCGTCGCCGAACACGCGGCGCAGTGCCGCGAGCGCGCGGCTCATCGCCGGCTGGCTCATGTGCGCGCGCTCGGCGGCGCGGGAGACGTGGCGCTCCTGCAGGAGCGCGGCGAGCGGGCCCAGGAGGTTGAGGTCCACGCCAGGCAAATCCGATTCTTGCATAGTCACTATGCTAATTATGCTGTTGACGAATAACTAGTGGTCGCTGATGCTGGTCCCAAGTCGAAACGCGACAGTTCTCGTGGGGAGCAGGCAATGAGCCGGCAGCAGCGTGAAGCGCTTGACCAGATGATGCGGAACGGCCCGCTCGACATCGCCGGGGACCCTGCCGAGCAGCGTGCGGTCTTCGAGCGCATGCTGACAGCCCGGCCGCTCGCCGACGACGTCACCGCGACGCCCGGCGTGCTCGGCGGCGTCCCGGTCCTCACGATCGAGGCCGGCGGCGCGAGCACCGAGACCGTTCTGCTGTGGTTCCACGGCGGCTGGTACGCGATGGGCTCCCCCCGGACGTCCGCCGGACTGTCCAGCGAGGTGGCCCGGCGCACCGGTGCCCGCGTCGTGTCCGTCGACTACCGCCTCGCCCCCGAGCATCCCTACCCGGCCGCCCTGCAGGACGCCCGGTCGGCGTACCAGGCCCTGCTCGACGGCGGCACCGACCCGCGGTCGGTCGTCTTCGTCGGAGAGTCGGCCGGCGGCGGGCTCGCCGCCGCGACCCTGGCCGGACTGCACGCGGACGGGCTGCCGCAGCCGGCCTGCGCGGTCCTGTTCTCGCCGTGGACCGACCTGACCCTGCGCGGCGCGAGCATGACCTCCAAGGCGGGGATCGACCCGTCGTTCGCCCCCGAGAAAGTGCGCGTGCGGGCGGCGGACTACCTCGGCGCCGCCGGCGCCGCCGCCGACCCGTCGGTCAGCCCCCTCTTCGCCGACCTCACGGGCTTGCCGCCGCTGCTGATCCAGGCCGGGTCGCACGAGATCCTCCTCGACGACTCCACGCGCCTGGCCGCGCGAGCCGCCGCCGCCGACGTCGCGGTGACGCTCGATGTGACTCCGGGAGTGCCGCACCTCTTCCAGTCGTTCTCCGCGATGCTCGACGAGGGCGACGCCGCCCTGTCACGCGTCGCGGCCTTCCTCCACGCACACGTCGGCTCGCCCGTGTCCCGGGCCGCGGGACTGCAGGGATGAGCGACGTCCTGGACCTGCGCGGTGCCACGGTGATCGTCACCGGCGCCTCCTCGGGCATCGGTGCCGCCACCGCCCGTGCCCTGCATGCCGTCGGCGCCCACCCGGTGCTGGCGGCGCGCAGGGCCGGGCGGCTGACATGGGAACGCTCCAGCCACGCCGAGCTGGTCGTCGTCCCCGCCGACCAGGTCACCGCCAAGCCGCCCGCGCTGCGCTGGGAGGTCGCCGGCGGCCTGTACGTGGCCGGCTGCACCGCCTTCGCCGCCGTCCGCGCCGTCGGCGCCGGGCCCGGTGACACGATCGCCGTGAGCGCCGCCGCCGGCGGCGTCGGCAGCATCGCCGTCCAGCTCCTGCGCCTGCGCGGGGCCCGCGTCATCGCCATCGCCTCCGGCCGGAATGCCGACTGGCTGCAAGCCCGGGGCGCGACGGTCGTCGACTACGGCGACGGCCTGGAAGAACGCGTCCGCGCCGCGGCACCGAACGGCGTCACCGCCTTCATCGACCTGTACGGCCCCGAGTACGTCCACCTCGCCGTCAGGCTCGGCATCCCCCGGGACCGCATCAACACCGTCATCGCCTTCGGCGCCGCAAGCGAGCTGGGAACCAAGGCCGAGGGCAGCGCAGCCGGGACCTCCACCGCCGTCCTCGCCGAGCTCGCCGCGCTCGCAGCCGACGGGCGCATCCAGGTACCGATCGCGGCGACCTACCCGCTCGACAAGGTCCAGGACGCCTTCGCGAGACTCGAGCAGCGCCACACCTTCGGCAAAATCGTGCTCATCCCGTGAACCCGACCGCACTGCTCGCTTCGGCCTCGCATCAAGTGAATGGGGAGGGCGATGCCAGGGTCACGACGTCAGGATTCTTCCCGCTTCCAAGCGTCGCCCGCCTTCAACGAGCTCGCCCGCGCGCTGCTGCTCGTCGACCGCTCGCTGACCGGCCCGGAGATGGCCGACTGGGGCCTTGCCCTCTCCAGCGTCCCGCCGACGGAACTGGCGGAGGCGGCCCGGCTCACCGATGCGCTGGGCAACCGCTCCCACACCGTCACAGCGATCATCAAGCGGCTCCTGGACCCCGCTCCGGATGTGCCCCTGGACGAGGGGCCGCGCTTGGAGCGCGAACTGTTCACCCGCTTCCACGAAGAGGTCGCGGACGCCGACGAGGACTACCGCGCGTACGCGGAGAAGCGCCGCCCGGTCTGGAACAGCCGATGACGCGGACGTAGGACGAGCCCCGTTCCGATCCTCCTCGCGGGCCGAGGGGCACGCGGTGAAGGATGAAGGCGCGGCAGGCTGGCCCCTCGGGGCGGCGTCGCCCTCATTGTCGTGGACCGCTGCCCTTCTCTCGGACAGGAGAGCCAAGGTGCTGTTGGGGGCCCGGCCTGGGACGCCTCGGTCGCTCAGACTTCGATGTGCTCTTCGGCGGGTGCGGGGTTGTGGGCCTGTGGGTCGGGGCTGCCCGGCAGCAGGAGGCAGAGCGGAACAGCCGCAGCGGTGAAGGCGGCGGACCACCAGAAGGCGTCGCCGAATCCTGAAGCCAGGGCGGCGGGGGTGCGGGCATCGGCCGAGGCGCGCTGGAGGATCATGACGAGGACCGCGACGCCCATGGAGGCGCCGACCTGCTGGGCGACTCGGCTGATGCCGGCGGCGGCGGGGATCTCCTGGCGCTCCAGCCCGACGAAGGCGGCGCCCATGATCGCGATCATGGCCCCGCCCAGTCCGACACCGCGCACGAACAGCACGGTCATGAGCGCGATGTCGCTGGTGGAGGCAGTGACGAAGCCGAATGGGACGGTGGCGGCGAAGGTGAGGGCGAAGGCGGCGATGGCGACGGGACGCGAGCCGAAACGGTCCATGTACCGGCCGGCCAGGGCGCGGGAGAGGAGGGCGCCCACGCCCGTCGGGATGAGCAGCAGTGCGGCGCCCAGGGCGGACTCGCCGCGGACCTGCTGCCAGTACAGCGGCAGCAGGAGCATGGTTCCGTACAGGGCCGCGCCGGTCAGGAACACCAGCGCCGTGGACGAGGCCAGGGCACGGTGGCGGAACAGCCGGATGTCGAGCAGGGCGTCCGGTCCGCGTCGCAGCGCCCACCAGACGTAGCCGACGAGCAGGGCCAGACCGCCGGTCAGGGGCAGCGCCACCTTGAGGCCGGTCGGGCCGCCTGATCCGGCGAGCTGTGTCAGCCCATAGATGACGGCGGCGATGCCGGGCGACAGCAGCAGCATGCCCACGGCGTCCAAGCGAGTGCGGGTACCGGGGCGGGGCCCGTCCGCGGGCAGGTCGCGCCGGGCGAGGTAGCCGCCGATGAGGCAGAAGGGCACGTTGAACAGGAAGATCCAGCGCCAGTCTCCCAAGTGCAGGATGGCCCCGCCGATGACCGGGCCGATGATCGGGCCCAGGGCGGTGGGCACGGTGATCAGGGACATGACCCCGCCGATGTTGCGGCCCTTGGCCGCCTGCATGACCAGCGTGAACATCAGCACCATCATGGTGCCGCCGCCGATGCCCTGGACCACCCGGAAGGTGATCAGGCTCTGGACGTTCCACGCTGCGGCGCACAGCAGCGACCCGATGAAGAACATGCCCAGGCCGGAGATCCACAGGCGTTTGCCGCCCAGGACCGATTGGGCCCACCCGACGGCCGGCATCGTGGCGGACAGGGCCAACAGGTAGGCGGTGGTCACCCACTGGGTGGTGGCGAGCGAGGCGTGCAGCTCGCCTGCGAGGCCGTCGATGGCGACGCTCATGATCGTGGTGTCGAAGATGACGGCGAGCGCGCCGACGATCAACGTGAAGGTCAGGCGTCGCAGGGCCGGGTCGATGCGGTCTGCGGCGGCCGGTGGTGGCTTGGTGTCGTCGGCGTTCATGAACGCCTCCCTAAGATATGAGGCTCTATCTTACGAGGGTCAGAGTAGGCCGCTAGAATTAGATAGGCAAGTCTATCTAGAGTGTTCCAGGGGGTTCCCATGGCCGAGCGACGCCGCGGAGCGGCACTGGAGAAGGCGCTGCTCGACGCGGCCTGGGCAGAGCTCACCGACCACGGCTACGCCAGGTTCACCATGGACGCCGTCGTCAAACGCGCGGGCACCAGCCCTCCGGTCCTCTACCGCCGCTGGCCCGACCGTGACGAGCTGGTCCGGGCGACCATCGCCCACACCCTGCGGGAGAACGTCCTCGACGTTCCCGACACCGGAAGCCTGCGGGAGGACGTGCTCACCCTCATGAGGGAGATCAGCGCCACCCGCCTCCAACTCGTCACCGTCATGAGCGTGAACCTGGCCAGCTACTACCAGGAGACCGGGACCAGCCCCGGCGACCTCTTCGACCCCTCCACGACAGGGCGCAAGGAAGCCGTCGACGTACTCTTCGACCGCGCCGTCGACCGCGGCGAGATCAAACCCGAACACCTCACCGAACGCATCAAGTCCCTCCCCTTCGACCTGCTGCGCCACGAATTCCTCACGACCTTCGCCCCCGTGCCCGACCACGTCCTCGAAGAGATCATCGACACGATCTTCCTCCCCTTGGTGTGCTGACCGCCGCGGCACCAGCCACAACCGGCAGGAGGGACACCCACCGTGGTCCGCCGCGCCGACCTCCCAGCCATTCCGGCGTCACCGGGTGAATGGCGATCGGCGCCGGTGAGCATCGCTGGACCTACGCCGCCGCCGACCCTGCGCGTGAGCTCACCCTCGACACAACCGCTCTGCCAGGAGTCTTTGGTGTTGTTCTACCGCGCTGCGCTGGATCTGTCGCCCGCTACCCGTACCGTTGCGGCCGGGACAGGGATGGCGCGGCGGTCGGGTTAGCTTGGGGTGGTTCTGTTCACCTCTTGGGTGAAGGCCAGGAGGTGTGCGGCGAAGGCGGCGGGGGCGCGGAGGTGCGGCTGCCCCGGCAGGTCCGGCAGGACGACGAGGCGGGCGTCGCGCGCCAGTGCGAGGGCGGCGGCGTCCTTGGCGGCGAGCCTGTCCCCTTCGGCGTTCAGCAGGAGGATTCGCGCCTCCACCGCGGCGAGCGCCTCGGACGGGTCGTACCGGAAAGCCGCCTGGTAGCCCCGGTCGTAGCGGTCCGCGACGCGCATCAGCTCGACGACGGCCAGGTGGAGGAGCTCGCCGGGGAGGTCGGGGCCCCAGTTGCGCCGGTAGCGTTCGACGGCCCAGGCGAACTGGGAGCCCCGGTCGTCCAGCGGCGCCTTGGGGGTCCAGCCGGCGATGAAGCGCGCCCGTTCTTCGGGGGTGAACAGCGGGACGCCGCTCAGCATCAGGCCCGCCGCAGGGAGGCGGGCGGCGGTCGCGAGCGCGAGGGAGGCGCCGCTGTGCACGCCGCCGAGCACCGGGCGTTCCATCCCGATCCCGGCCGCCGCCTCCGCCAGCACGCGACCGTAGTCGGGGATCTCGAATCCGGGTCCGGGCGGCGGGTCGGACGCGCCGTAGCCGGGGGTGTCGAAGGCGACGGCCCGGGCTCGCCTGCCCAGCAGCGGCAGGACCTGCTCGTAGACGCGGCAGGACAGCGGAGACTCGTGGAACAGGCCGATCCAGGGCCCCGACTCGCCGCTGATCCGGTAGTGGACCTGGCCCCATGCGGTGTCGACATAGCCGCCCTTGGTCATGGCCGGCTCAGTGGTCGCGGAGCAGGGAGCCGGCGCCGGACACCGTGTCGTCGATGCCGTTGTCGCGGAGCGCCATCCACCAGGTGGCGGCGTTGATGGCGATGACGGGCAGGTCCAGCCACCGTTCGGCCTCGTCCGCCGTGGTGACCATCGACAGGTTGGTGCCGCACTGGACCAGGGCGTCGACCTCGCCCTCGGCGAGGGTGCGCAACGCGGCGCGCAGCTCGGCCTCGGTGACGTGCGCGATCGACACGGCGGTCGGGCACTTCAGCCCGATGATCCGGTCGACCTCGAAGCCGATCTCGGTGAAGAACCGCCGGACGTTGGCGTCGCCGACCGGCTGGTAGGGGGTGACGACGCCGATGCGCCGCGCCCCGTACAGCTTCAGCGCCCGCTCGCACGCCTCGGCGCCGGTCGCGACCCGCAGCCCGGTGATGTCGTGGATCTGCTTGACGAACTGCTTGTTGCCCTCGACGCCGCCCCAGAACGTCTCGGCGGACATGCCCATCACCATGTAGTCGGGCTCGCAGGTCAGGACCCGCTCGCAGGCCGCGCCGATCTCGTCGCGGATCTGCTCCAGCAGCCGCTCCATGCCCGCGTCCCCGGCCATGTTCTGGTCGCGGATGTGGATGCGGGAGAAGTGGGACGTCACGCCGGGGACGCCCATCCGGTGGAAGTCCGGCTCGACGATGGTGTTGGTGGACGGCGCGATCACGCCGAACTTGCGCCGCCAGCCGAGTGCGTCCGTCATGCGGCGACTCCCTCCTTGCCCGGGGCCGTGGCGACGAGCCGCCAGGCGGCGAACGCGAAGGCCGCTTGGGCGAGCGTGTTGCAGGACTGCTCCGCCCATTGCAGGGCGATGGACTGCTCGGCCCGCGCCGCCATCGGGCCGAGCAGGTACTGTCCGGCCAGCCAGAGGCCGAAGAGCGTGGCCGCGAGCCGGTCGCCCGCGCGCGCGGCGGAGCGCAGGAGCAGGACGGCGGCGACGGTCACGGCGATGATCGTCCAGACCATCGCGGGCCAGGTGTCGCGCAGGGCCGCCGAGGCCGCGAGCGCCGCCGCGAGCGGGACGGCGAACGCGGCGGGGTGCGGCGGGCGGGCCGCTTCCCGCGACAGCGCGAACGCCAGCGCGGTGAAGCCGGCTGCCAGCAGCGGGAACAGGGCGCCGTGCAGCCCGGGCAGGTCGGGGCCGTCCACGGCGACGATCAGTTTCCAGGCGGCCTTGGCGAAGCCGCCCGCCACGATCAGCGCGGCGGCGGCGGGCACCAGCGGATGCCGGCGCCGCAGCAGCGCCACACCGAGCGCGGTAAGGGCCACCGGCACGAAGTCCTCGGCGGCGAGCGCGGGCGGGTAGTCGCTCATGAGGCACCGAACAGGTCGCGCTTGCGCACGGGGGCCAGCAGGAACCGGCCCATGATCTTGGGTGTGGTGAGCCAGGCGACGGTCCCGCCGTTCTTCGTCCCGGCCAGCACCCGGTCGGCCAGCCAGGGCGTCACGGTCTCCACCCGGTCGGCGAGGACGTTGAAGATCTTCTTGGCCTTCTCCAGCTCTTCGGGGGAGTAGCCGACGGTCAGCAGGTCGGTGACGACCATGCCGGGCGACAGGTGCGCGACCTTGACCGGGCCGTCCTTGAGCTCCTTGGCGAGGCCGGTGGTGAGGTAGTCGGTGCCGCGCTTGGTCGACCCGTAGGCGATCAGGCCGGGGACGGTGCGGCCGTCGCCGCCGAGCCCGGCCATGTTCCACACGGTGCCACCGCCCTGGGCGGTCATCCCGCGCACCGCGACGGCGCTGCCGTGCATCACGCCGAGCAGGTTGGCCGCCACCAGGGTTTCGAGCTGCCCGGGCGGGAGGTCGGCGAGCGGACGGCGCGTCGTGGAGACACCGGCGTTGTTGATCCAGTGGTCGACGCGTCCGAACGCCCCGGCCGCCGCGTCCCAGAGCGACTGCACCTGGTCACGGTCCGCCACGTCGCAGACGGCGCCGACCGCGCCGTCGCCGAGTCCGGCGAGCGCCTTGTCGACCGACTCCCGCGACCGGCCGCAGACGGCGACGCGGGCGCCGCGCGCCAGGAACTCCCGGGCGAGGCCGAGGCCGATGCCGCGGGTGCCGCCGGTGACGACCACCGCCGGCCCGGTCACGCGCCGGCCTCCCAGGTCAGCACGCCGTGCAGGACGCCGCGCAGGACGTTGCCCTTGAACAGCTCGTACACGACGGCGAGGGTCTCGCCGGCGCTCATCCCCGGCGACGTGTCGATCATGAACTCGCGGCCCTTGGCCTTCCACACGTCGGTGAAGTGCAGGACGGGGTAGTTCGCCCGGCCGAACGCCTGCGCGTTGCCCCAGGCGTCCGGCCCCTCGTAGAAGGAGCGGAACCCGTCGCGCCGGGCCACCACGGAGTAGCTCCGCTCGGCGGCACCGGTCCAGGTGACGTGCTGGCGGGTGCGCAGCAGGTCGATCGGCCGCAGCTCGATCGAGACGGTGACCTCGCCGGCCGGTTTCTGGTCGGCGCCCCACAGCTCGCACGTGCCGCTGTACGCGCCGCGCTGCTTGGTCGGGAGGATGTACGGGACGGGGCCGTTGCGGGTCTCGTCCGCGAGGAACCGGTCGACGGCGTCCCTGGTCCCGGCGTTGGTGTCGTAGTCGGTGCCGCGCTTGTAGACGCCGTTGAAGCAGCCGATCACCGCCCAGCCCTGGTACAGCGTGGACGAGTACACCTGCGTCTCACAGTCGGGCAGGACGTGGTTCCAGGTGTTGAGGTCGGCCTGCCAGCCCGGCCCGTAGTAGTGCGCGTCGACGAACCCGCCGTAGGGCTGCCCGGTGCCGTGGAAGTCCGGGCCGGTGTAGACGCGGTCGCCGTCGGAGTCGGTGACGCCGAACGCGAACGGCGCGCCGAGGCGGAACCGCCCGGCGAGCGGGCCGCCGCCCTCCAGGCCGCCGTCCATGTGGTAAGTGGTGACGCCGTCCTCGAAGACCGACGACCGGCGGATGTCCTCGTATCCGCGCCAGGTGCCGGTGGCGTCGAACAGCGACGGGCGGCCGTGCCATTCGCCCTCGATCCGGCTCTGCCACTCGCTGGGCTCAGGCATCGGCGCGCTCCCCTTCCGGCAGGTCGTTGGTCAGCAGTTCGGCGCGCAGTTCCTCGGCCTGCTCGTCGCCGAGCAGCCGGGCGACGTTCCCCCACACCGGGTCGACCTCCGGGCTGAACAGGGCGGCGCGGTTGCGGGCGTCGCGCGCGGCGAGGTCGGTGCCGGCGAGCGTGGCGCGGACGTCGTCCGGGACGCCCTTCACCAGCAGGTCGCGCCAGTGCTCGAAGTAGCGGTCGAGGTAGGTGCCCATGGCCGCGAAGTGCTCCTCGTCGGCCCTGTCGACGAGCATCCAGGGCGACATCATGGCGTGCTGGCGCGGGCCGATCGCGGCGGTGGACGGCCCGAACCGCTCCCGGACCTCCTCGTACACCGGCGTGAGCGGCTGGTACACCGCGTTGACGTACTCCAGATGCGCGCCCAGGTCGGCGCGCGGGACGAGGTCGATGTGGTAGGCGAGGTGGCCGCCGGCCTGCACCGAGTCGAGCGTGAAGTGCGGGACGGCCGAGTCCGCGCCGGTGAACGCGAAGATCATGTGGCTGTCCATGCCGATCTGCGCGACGGTCAGCCCGATGCGGACGACCTTGGCGATCCGCTCGCCGCGCAGCACCGTCAGCGCGCCGACCGGCTCCGGGGACATCGGGCCGGTGAGGTCCTTCTCAAGGACCGTCGTCAGCTTCTCGACGCCGGCCAGCGCCGCCAGCGTCCGGTCGCTCAGTGCCCTGGGCGGAGACACGCTCACTCGCTCTCTCCTTCGGTGGCGGTGGCCTCCCCGGCGGGCACCGGCTCGGCCGGGGGCGCCGGGGCGTCGACGGACGCCGGGTCGCCCGCGGGTGCCGGGTTGCTGCCGCGGGCGCGGTGCTGCCAGGCGCGGGCCAGCTCCGGGTTCTCCCGCCGGGCGGGGGAGGGGATCACGGTCGCGGTGCCGCGCGCGCCGTTGACCGGCAGTTGCGCCTCGTCGCCGACCCACCAGCCGGCGGCCATCAGCTGCCGGCGCCGCCGCCGGTAGGCGACCTGCAGCGAGTCGCTGCGCAGGTGCAGCTCGTCGGCCAGGTCGTAGGGCAGCAGCTCCGGCCGCTGGCTCTCCACGACCGGCTTGTCCTGCAGCAGGATGCTGAGGATCCGCTTGCGGGCGTCGCGGTCCGCCCACCGGCCGGTGAAGAAGTTCCGGTACCCGACGATCTTGACGAGGGTGCGGTTCCGGTCGATGGGGACGTTGTGGTCGTAGAGGATCATGTCCCCGAACGGCAGCCGGACGTGCAGCTTCACGATGTTGGGCAGGTACCAGCCGTTGGTGACCAGCACCTCCTCCGGCTTCTCCTTGTACAGCCGCTTCCACAGGCCCCTCGCGGGCGGCGGGCTGAGGCCGATGTCGGCGACCGCCGACCAGTCGTCCTGGACGATCTCGTAGTCGGGGATCTCCGGCCTGTCCGGGTTGCCGAACCGGGTGCCGTGCACGAACGGGGTGTGCGAGGCGTCCACGACGTTCTCGAACGTCCGCTCGTAGTTGGCCTCGATGACCATCTCGACGTACACGGTGGCGAAGGACGGGTCGTCGTGCTCGGGGAAGTGCGGGATGGGCGGGCGCTCGTCCTCCGGCAGGTCGCCGAGGAACGCCCAGATCAGCCCGTACTCCTCGCGGACGGGATAGGAGTCGACGCGGGCCTTCTTCGGGATGCCGCGCCCCGGCGGGTTCGCGGGGATCCTGCTGCACGCGCCGTCCGGCTCGTACTGCCATCCGTGGTACGGGCAGGCGATCCTGTCGCCGGTCAGCTTGCCCGCCGACAGCGCCGCGCCCCGGTGCACGCACAGGTCCGACAGGCACACCACCTCGCCGTCGCGCTTGCGGTACAGGACGAAGTCCTGGCCCAGGCAGGTCACCCGCCTCGGCGCCCGGGTGACCGCGTGCGCGAACTCGACCGCGTACCAGAAGTTCTTGAGCATGGTGGCTCCTATCGGCGCCGCAGGTCGATGAGCGCGGGGTCGGCGGACGGGATCACGTCGTCCCCGCGCACGTGGGCGCGCAGGAAGCCGACGGCCAGGTCCGTGAAGGCGCGGCGGGCCTCGGCGGGGTCGGTCTCGGGCTCCAGGTCGAGGAAGGCGCGGGCCGCGGTCGGGTCGACCGGGTCCGCGACGGCGAAGTGGTTGGCGCCGCGCACGACGGCGAGCAGGTCGCGCGGGTCGTGCAATGCCTCGGTGAAGGTGCGGCTGACGGGATCGGACGGGGCGTCCCGGCCGTAGCGGTCGGAGCTGCCCATGATGACGCCGTCCCGCGTGCCGACGCCGAGCAGCACCGGGCAGTGGACCTGCGCGGGCAGGACGGTGCCGGCGGGCCAGCCCAGCATCGTGGCGACCATGGTGTGCGTCCCGTAGGCGAAGCAGGCCCGGACGCCGGGGACGAACCGCGCCGACTGGAGTACCACGGTGCCGCCCGCCGAATGCCCGCCGAGCGCGACCCGGTCCAGGTCGATCGCCCCCTTGAGCAGGTCGATGCCGGTGAGCGCGTCGAGGACGGCGGGGATGGCGGGGCAGGTCGGCCGGGTGCCGTAGGCGTCGGGCCGCGCGGCGTCCAGATCGACGCCGGGGGTGAGGCCGTACCGGCCGCCGAACAGTTCCGCGACCCGGTCGAACGTCACGACGACGAAGCCGGCGGCGGCGATGGCGGCCGCCAGCGGCCGGTAGACCGCCTGCTCGACGTTCACGCCGGAGCAGAACACGACGACCGGGTACGGGGCGCCCGCCGGGTCGGGCGGGAACTCGCCGGACAGCCGCTCGGCGTCGGTGCCCGCCGCGCGGGCCGGGTAGTACACCTTCAGGTGCGCGGTGCCGAACGGCGCCTTCTCCGGCCCGCCGCCGGTGTCCGCCGACCACCACAGCGACCGGACGCCGGTGCCGTCGGACGCGCTCACGGGCGCGGCAGCTCTCGGTCGCCGCCCCACAGGGCGCGGACGAGGCGGTCGGTGGTCTCCTGCCCGAAGTAGCGGACGCCCATCACGTTCGCGGGGTCGCGTTCGGCGATGTTGCGGCGGGTCGCGAGGTCGGCGGCGGCGAGGGCGGGCCGGTCGGCCTCCGGCACGGGCCCGGCCGCGTCGACCCAGCCGAGCCAGCGGTCCACGTGCTCGGTCAGCAGCCGCTCGACCAGGTCGATGTTCTTGTCCGACCGGGGGAACGAATAGCAGTGCGCGGTGGGGGACAGGCTCGCTCTGATGAACCCCGCCCGGCTGGTGAACCACTCCAGTTCCGGGTTGTCCTCGCGCACGGCCAGCCAGTCGCTGTTGAGCGGTTCGTAGTACGCGTCGTAGTAGGCGCCGTCGGCCAGGAGGTTGGTGCGCGGCACGGAGTCGACGTAGAACCAGCCCTCGGGCCAGACCAGCAGCGCGACGCCGAGGTGCGGCACCCGGACGTGCGGGCCGAGCCAGACCGTCAGGTGCAGGTTGGCGAACCCGGCCGCCGGGTCGCCGAGCCAGGAGTGGACCATCCAGTCGACCTCGGGCCCGCTGTAGGCGGCCAGGCTCCCGCCGGGGCTCTCGGGCGGGTTCCCGTAGGACTCCAGGGCCTCGGTGGACGGGTCGCGTGCCAGGTCGAACCGCGCGTCGATCCTCGCCTTGAGCCCGGCGAGGATCGCCTTGTAACGGTGGAAGGTCTCGGTCACGTCGATGGCGGGGGATTCGTCCACCATCTGCTCGACGTGCCGCAGGCTCTCCTTCGGTTCGGGGGTTTCCTTCAACGGGGCGCTCCGCTCGGTGCGTCGTCGGCCAGCGCGGCGACCGCGTGCGCGGGACGCCCGCCGACCAGGTCGGTGTTCTTGGAGACGAGCCGGTTGACGGCCTGCGCGGGGTGGATCGCCGCGACGGCGACCGGTCCGGTGGCGCGGGCGACGAGGGGGTGGCTGATGCGGCCCTCGAACGGGCCCTCCCAGGGCGTCCAGAGGGTGAAGTCGGCGGGGAGCGCCAGGATCAGGCCGTCCTCCGGTCCGGAGGCGACGACGTTCAGCCGGTTCTCGGCGGCGCGTTCGGGCAGGCCGAGGGAGGTCTCCCAGTCCTGCGCGGGCGTGCACGGGACCGCGACGGCGTCGGCGTCGGCGATGGCGGCGAGCCGGAAGACCTCGGGGTAGAGGGAGTCGTCGCCGGTGACGAGCGCGAGCCGTCCCCAGGGGAGCGTGAAGACGTCGAGCCGCTCGCCGTACTCGGTCGCCCAGTCGGCATGCCGGGCGCTGGCGTGCAGTTGCGGTTGGCTTCCTGCCAGGCCGTCCGCGTTCACCAGGTAGGCGGCGTGCGCGGCGCCCGCCCGCACGCTGGTCACCGCATGGGCGGTGGTGCCGCGAAGCGCGGCGGCGAGTTCCCCGACGACGGCGCCGGCATCGGCGCCGGGACCGAACGCCAGCTCCGGCAGGACGATCAGCTCGGCTCCCGCCTGCGCCGCCCGCCCCACCAGATCGGGGGAGCGGACGACCGCCGCGTCCACCATCTCGTCGCCCGTTGGCGCGGTGCGGGGGCGGGGCGTCTCGGTGATCGGGGCGTACAGCCGGGGCCTGCGGGCCGCGAACGTGTCGGTGCCGTCGGGGCGGGTCTTGCGGTCGGCGAGCGACGGGTCGATGTCGGCGACGACGACGGCCTCGCCGGTGCGCGGTCCCTTCGCGACGACCGTCCCGTCGGGGGCGACGATCTGGCTCTCGCCCGCGCCGTCCAGCAGGTCCGGCGGGACGCCGAGGCGCTCGGCGATCGCGGGCAGCAGCGCGGCGGGCAGCAGCGGGCCGACCTTGTTGGCCGCCACCACCCAGACCCCGTTCTCCGCCGCGCGGACCGGGACGTGCAGGCCCGCCTCGTCGGTGGCGAACGAGTTCAAGCTGTTCAGCAGCACCTGCGCGCCGCGCACCGCCAGGTCGCGGGGGACGTCGCTGGTGACGCCCTCCATGCAGGCGTACATGCCGAGCCGGCCGTACGGGGTGGCGATGACGGGGCCGGCGGCGGTGCCGGGATCGAGGTGGTCGCCCTCCGCGCCCATCAGCGTGAGCTTGTCGGAGCGGCCGAGCAGCGTGCCGTCCGGGCCGTACAGCAGGCTGCTCACGGTCACCCGGCCGCCGTCGCCGGCGAGCGTCACGTTGGCCTTGACGTGGACGCCGTGCGCGGCGGCGCGGGCGGCGACGGCGGTGAGGAACGGGCCGCCGGGGGCGCAGGCGTGCCGCCGGGCGTCGTCGCGGTCGGTGTACCAGGACAGGCGGTTGCAGAACTCCGGCAGGACGACGAGGCCGGCGCCCTCGGCGGCCGCCCGGTCCACCATGCGCAGGCAGGTGGCGAGGTTGGCGGCGGTGTCGAGGCCCACCGCGAACTGGACGGCGGCCACCCGGACCGGACCCATCGGGCCTCCCGGTTCCTCTAGCGAAACGCTGTTTCCAAAACACTACAATCGGGGCGCGCCCTCCGCCAGATCCCGCGGGCGGAAACTTCCGGCCGCGGGACCCGGCGGGCGGTCCGCCGGACGCGGACGGCTCAGGAGGCTCCGGCCAGGGTCTGGATCAGGCCGGCGCCGAGCCTGCTCTGGTAGTACGAGCCGCCGGGCAGGTACGCGGCGGTCTGCGTGCCGCTGAAGGCGTCCTTCGCCCAGGCGACCGCGAACGTCTGCAGGGCCTCGACGTTCTTCGCCTGCGGCGTGCCGCAGGCGAGGGTCCCGACGGCGTCGGTGCTGGCGCCCTCGGCGTCGGTGTGCTCGCCGTCGGTCAGCCGGACGCCCGCGAACGGAGCGTGCGCGTCGGCCTGGACGGCGTCGGTCCCGCTGCCGCTGTTGTTGCAGGTGCCGTCGGGCCCGGAGATCGTGCGGACCATGCGGCCGGTGCCGTCGACCGCCTTCAGGCCGGTGTCGAGGTTGTTGCCGATGAACGACTTCACCGGGTCGAGCAGGACCAGGCCGCGCAGCCGCGCCCACGCCGCCGGGCCGTCGGCGCGGAGCCGTCCGGCCACGTAGCTGACGGCCTCGCCGCCGGCCGAGTGCCCGGAGAAGACCAGCGCGCCCGGCAGCGCGAGGTCGGACCGTCCGGCCTGCGCCTTCGCCCTGGCGAAGCTGCGGCCGAGCTTGTCCGCCGGGTCGGACATCTTGGCGAACAGGTCGGCGACGTTGCCGAGGAAGCCGGTGTTGTTGCCGAGGTTCTGCAGGGTGCAGCCGTACAGGTTCGCCGTGGGAAGGGTGGGGGCGAAGACGAGGTAGCCGGCCGCGGCGTACTTGGACGCCAGGTCCGCGACGTTGTCGTTGGAGCGGGCGAAGCCGTGCTGGAGCCACACCAGGCCCTGCGGGGCGCCGGCGGGGAAGTACCAGTCCGCGCTCTGGTTCAGGACCGTGAACGCGCAGCGGATCTCGACGGTGGTCTGGACGCGGGTGACGGCGGCGCGGGCGGGGGAGAGGGGGCCGAGGGCGGTCAGGGCGAGGGTGGCGGTGCTGGCCGCGGCGAGGGTCCGGACGGCGTGGACGGCGCGCATGCTGCCTCCGAGGGCAACCACTCTGTTTCTTCTAGAGAAACGGAGTTTCCAATATGGCCCCCCTATTAAGCGCGCCGGGAGACACGAAGGCAATGGGGCGGCGCCGCGATCGGGTAACGATGCGCGAGGCGGCGCCGCGGCCGTCACGCGGGATAGGCGCCCGCGCTCGTCCCGGCACCGCCCGCGCGGAACGCGGCGGGCGCGTGGACCGCGCAGGTCTGCACGTACTCCAGCAGGCCCTCGAAGCCGTACTCGCGGCCGTGCCCGCTGCGCTTCACCCCGCCGAACGGCGCGCGCAGCGCCATCCCGGTGCGGTTGTGGGTGTTGACGAACGTGAAGCCGGCGTCGAACCGGCGGGCGAACGCGAACGCGCGGTCCTCGTCGGCCGACCACACCGAGGCGCCGAGTCCGAGGTCTCCGGCGTTGGCGCGCGTCAGCGCCTCGTCCTCGTCGTCGTAGGCCAGCAGCGGCACGACGGGGCCGAACTGCTCCCCGGCGACCACCGGCGCGTCGTCGTCCACGTCCGTGACCAGGGCGGGCCGGACGAAGTACCCGCGCTCAAGGTCGATTCGCACGGCGCCCAACTCCGTGACGGTGCCGCCGCGCCGCGCCGAATCGGCGATCAGCTCCCGGACGCGGCCCGCGGCGGCGGCCGAGATGACCGGGCCGACCGTGGTCCCCCGGTGCAGGGGGTCGCCGAGCACCAGCGTCCGTTCCGCCGCCGCGAGATAGGCCTCGCGGACCTCGGCCAGCCGCGGCCTCGGCGCGTACAGGCGCTTGGCGGCCATGCAGACCTGACCGGCGGTCGCGAACGACGCCATGACGAGGCGGTCCATCGCCGCGCCGGTGAGGTCCGCGTCGTCCAGCAGCACGACCGGGTCGTTGCCGCCGAGTTCCATCAGCACCGGCGTGATCGCCTTGGCGGCGGCCGTCCCGATGGCGCGGCCCGCCTCGGCGCCGCCGGTGAACGCCACCCTGTGCACGCGGGGATGCCCGGCCAGCGCCCGTGCCGTCGCGGCACCGCCGTGCACGACCCGGACGAGCCCCGGCGGGAACGCCTCCAGCACGCGGCCGACCGCGAGCGGCGCGAGCGGCGACGGCTTGACCACGGCCGTGTTGCCCGCCGCGAGCGCGGGGCCCACCTTGAGCAGCGTGAGGATGACGGGCGCGTTCCACGGGGTGATGGCCGCGACCACGCCGTACGGGCGGTGCCGCAGGACGAGCCGTCCGGCGGCGTCGTCGGTCTCCCGGTCGGCGTACGCCGCCGGGGCGTGCTCGGCGGCCCAGCGCAGGTAGGCGGCGGCGAACCGGATCTCCCCGGCGCAGTCGGCGACCGGTTTGCCGGACTCACGGGCCAGCAGTTCGGGGACGCCCGGCATCGCGTCGACGGCGTCGGCGGCCCGCAGCAGCGCCGCGGCGCGGTCCTCGACCGGCACGCGGCACCAGTCGCGCTGCCGCGCCTCGGCGTCCCGGACGGCCCGGTCGACGTCCGCCGCGTCCGCCACCGGGACCCGGCCGACGATCTCCTCCGGCCGGGCCGGGTTCTCCCGCACGATCTCGCCCGCGGGCATCAGGCGACGTCCCGCAGCGAGGCGATCATCGACGTGCGCAGCAGATGCCGCCGCGCCTCGGCCGGATCGGCGGCCAGCCTCCGCAGCTCGTCGTGGTACCCGGCCGGATCGCGCATCCGCTCCCAGTTGCCGTGGCTCATCCGCTGCACGAACGACCGCGCCGTGTCGCGGCGCGCCGCCGCGACGGCGTCGAGCGCCGCCTCCGGGCCGCCGTCCAGGACGTCCGCGAGGGCGCCGCCCAGCAGGACGGCGTCGTGGATGCCGCTGTTCATTCCCATCCCGCCGAGCGGGTTGTTGACGTGCGCCGCGTCCCCGGCGAGCAGCACCCGCCCGGCGCGGAACGTCCCGGCGACGCGCTGGTGGACGCGGTACAGGCTGGCGTGCGCGACGTCCCACGGAGCGTCGGCGACCCCGCGCAGCCGTTCCGGAAGCCGCGTCAGCTCGCGGGCGTCGGGCGTGCCCTCCGGGGTCGGGAACAGGACGCGCCAATGGTCGGGGGTGCGCAGCAGCACCAGCCACTCGTCGGGGTCGAAGACGTAGTTCACCGCGGCGATGCCGGGCAGCAGGTCCTCGACGGCGGTCGTGGTCGAGGCGACCAGGAACCGCTCGGGGTAGGTCATGCCCGCGAACTCCACGCCGAGGGAGCGCCGCACCGCCGATCCGGCGCCGTCCGCGCCGACCAGCCAGGCGCCGCGGAACCGCTCGCCGCGCGCGGTCGTCACCTCTACACCGCTCCCGTGCGCCAGCACCGTCCGCACGGCCGCGCCGAACCGGACCTCGCCGCCCGCGTCCAGCACCTCGTCGCACAGGATCGGGGTGAGCTTGCTCTGCTCGCACTGGACGCGGAACGGGTACGGCGTGTCGCCGGAGAGCACCGACAGGTCCAGTTCGGCGATGACGCCGCCGCGCCGGTCCCGGTACTGGAAGGCGCGGGAGACGAGGCCGCGCTCCAGCAACCGGTCCAGCACGCCGAGCCCGTCCAGCATCTCCAGCGACGGCGGATGGAACGTGGACGCGCGCGACTCGGCGGCGAGCTCCGGCTCCGCCTCCAGCACGGTGACGGGGACGCCGCGGCGGGCCAGGGTGAGAGCGGCCGTGAGCCCGACCGGCCCCGCCCCGGCCACCAGCACCGGCGCCATCACGGTTTCCGGGAGTGCAGCGCGAAACCGTCCTCGACGCCGACGACCTGCGGGTTGGTGAAGAAGCGCAGCGTCTCGGCTGTGCCCTCCTCGCCCAGCCCCGACGCGCCCCAGGCCGGGCGGGGCGCGAACAGGTGCAGGCTCATCACGCTGGACCCGTTGACCTTCACCTCCCCGGCGCGGATGCGGCGCGCGACGGCGAGCGCCGCGTCCTCGTCAGTGCCGGTCACGTACCCTTCCAGCCCGTACGCGGTGCCGTTGGCCAGCGCCACGGCCTCGTCGAGCGTCCGGTAGGGGTGGACGGTCGCGACCGGCCCGAAGATCTCCTCGGTGGCGTCACCGGGAGCCACGCCCGTCACGAGCGCGGGGGCCAGGTAGTTGCCCTCGTCCGGCACTTTCGTCGTGGAGAGGATCCGGCCGCCGAGCGCGTCGCGCCGGGCGGCGACCAGGGCGCGGTGCCGCGAGTGGACCAGCGGCCCGAGGTCGGTGGCCTCGTCCAGCGGCGGTCCCGCGCGCAGCGCCGCGAGCCGCTCACCGATCGCGTCGAGGAGCGCGTCCTGGCGGCCCTCGGGCACGATGAGCCGGCCGAGCGCCCGGCACCATTGGCCGTTGAGCGTGGTGAGGAGGTCGACGGCGGCGCGCGCGGCCCGCCCGGTGTCGGCGTCCGGCATGACGACCAGGGGGTTGTTCCCGCCCAGCTCCAGCTGCACCGGCTTGATCCCGGCGGCGCAGGCGGCGGCGACGGACGCGCCGCCGACGGCCCCGCCGGTGAACGAGACCGCGCGGATCCGCGGGTCGGCGGCCAGCCGCGCACCGGTGCGGCCGTCGCCGTGGACGAGCTGGAAGACCCCGCCCGGCACGCCGCCGCCGGCCAGCACGTCCGCGACCACCTCGGCGAACCGCTGGCTCCCGTACGGGGCGTACTCGCTCGGCTTGAGGATCGCGGGGCAGCCCGCGGCGAGCGCGTTGGCCACCTTGTGCGCGGCCATCGGCGCGGGCGCGTTCCACGGGACGAGGCACAGGGCCGGGCCCCACGGCAGCCGCCGCACCTCGGCGGTGCGGCCGTCCTCGCGGGTGAGCGTCGCGTTCAACCCGCCGCGCAGCTGCTCGGCGGCCAGCCGGAACGACCCCGGCACGATCATCCCGAGCGGCGTCGTCTGGCGTATCGGGACGCCGGTGGCCGACGCCTCCAGGGCCGCGATCTCGCCCGTCACCGATTCGAGGGCGTCGGCGACCGCGTCCAGCAGGGCGGCGCGTTCGGCGGCGGGCCGCGCGGCCCAGCCGTGCGCCGCCTCCTCGGCCGCGGCCAGCGCCAGCTCGACCCGCTCGCCGCCGGTGACCCCGGCGGGGCCGGCCGGCCCGCCGGTGGCCGGGTCCTCCAGGGCGGGGCCGTCCCCGGGCGACGCGGCCCAGGTCCCGGCGACGAGGTCGCGGTGCGGCGGGCTCATTGCGGGACGCTCGCGAACAACTCGTTCTCCTTGCTCTCGGTCACCATCTGCGCGGCCTCGAGCCTGCCCCGCTCCGCCGGGAACGTCATCACCAGGCCCATGGCGAGATCGCGCAGCGCCCGCCCGATGACGCCGTCCATCGTGGCCGCCGAGGTGCCGCACGCCTTGAACGCGCCCAGCACGACCTGGAAGCACGCCTCGGCGATGTCGCCCTTGGCGATCCGCCACTGCGCGTAGACCTCGGGCTTGGGGCGCAGGGGCGGCTCGGAGGTCTCCAGCTCCAGCTGGCGGCGGATCCACAGGTAGGCCGTCTCCAGCCGCTCGGCCATGTCGCCGATGATCACCTGGTGCATCGGCGAGGACGCGATCGGCCGCCCGGAGTCGGCGAACGTCCGGCGGGTGAGCCGCTCGACGGCGAAGTCGTAGACGTTCTGCGCCGCGCCCAGGTAGCAGGCGGAGATCGCCAGCTGGTTGCCGACGAAGCTGCCCCGGCTCATCCGCAGCATCCGCACGAACGCGCCGGGCACCGTCAGCGCCTCGTCCGCCGGGACGAACACGTCGGTGAGCGTCACGCCGTGGTTGTTGGACGCCCGCATCCCGAGGCCGTTCCACGGCTGCCGGGAGGCGACGCCCGGAGCTTCGCGCGGCACCAGGAACAGCGCCAGGCCGTCGGCGTCGGAGGTGCCGTCGAGCCGCGCGGTCACCAGGTAGGTGTCGGCGACGCCGGTCGCGCAGCCGAACGACTTCACGCCGTTGAGCCGCCAGCCGCCGTCGGACGGAGTCGCGGTCGTGGCGATCGCGATGTTCGCGCTCGACGACTTCACCTCCTCGCTGGCGAAGTTGGCCATCCACGTCCCGGCGGCCATCCGGCTCAGCACCTTCTCGGCGAACGCCCGCACGGGCTTGACCTCGCCGTCGCCGCCGAACAGGCCGGCCTCGACCGCCTCCAGCGGCAGCAGGCCGCGCGAGGCGCTGGTGTTGTGGAAGAAGTACGACAGCGCCGTGGACGGGCAGGCGGTGCCCATCGCGTAGGTGGCGGCGGCCAGATCGCGCAGGCCGCCGCCGAGGCCGCCGTACTCGGCGGGCACCACCAGGCCGAGCAGCCCGGCCTCGCGCAGCAGCGCGACGTGCCCGGCCGGGAACGCGGCGTCGGCGTCGGCGGCCGCGGCCGCCTCGCGCAGCCGCGGCAGCACCGCCTCCACGCGCCCGGCGCGGTCCCGCTCGGCATCGGTCATCGTCTCGACGAGCCGTTCACCGGTCAGCGTCGTCGGCTGGGTCATCGGCTGGATCCCTTCAGCTGGTCAGGACGCGGTCCGGTAGGTGCGGCCGGGCAGGGGCGAACCCCAGACGGCCTCCAGGTCGGTGGCGGCGGCCACCAGGGCGGCCCGGTCGATCGGGGTGGCGATGTCGAGCCGGGCGGCCAGGAACAGCACGTCCTCCGCGCACAGGCCGCCGTCGATCCCGCCGAGCGTCACGTCGAAGCTGCGCACGCCGCTCTTCATCGCGGTCAGCGCGTTCGCCAGGCCGAGGCCGCAGGCCTCGCGCAGCCGCACCCGCACGGGCACCGGCCGGGCCAGCGCGACGGCCTCCTGCAGCACGTTGCGGACGACCAGCGGGGAGGCGGCCGCGGCGCCCTCGTCGAGCGCGATCTCGGTGCAGCCGGCGGTGCGCAGCCGGTCGACGGCGTCGAGCACCGCGGCCTGCCGGGCGGGATCGAAGACGTTGCCCACCCGGCCCGTAACGGGCAGCCCGCGCGCCCGGGCGGCGGCGATCAGCGGGAGCGCGTCCGGCCCGTCGGCGATCTCGGTCGTCACCGGGGAGCCGTGCGGGACCCGCGCCAGGGACGCGCCGTCCTCGACCAGCGCCGACCAGGGCGGCCCCGCCGGGCCGCCGGAGCCGGGGACGGGCGGGAGCGGCAGCCGGACCCGGACGCCCGCCGCGCGGACCGCGTCCAGCAGCCGCGCGGCGCCGGCCCTGGTGACGCGGGCGGGCGCGGTGCCGGAGACGGTGAGCCTGCGGTGCAGCGCGGCGGCGAGCCCCGTGTCGGCGATCGTCACCTCGTCGGGCAGCGGGTCGGCGAGCTGGCCCCAGGCGCGGGAGTGGAACAGCAGCGGCGCGGTGCGCCGGGGCGTCTCGGCGGCGAGCACCTCGCCCACGAAGATGGTGTGGTCGCCGCCGGGGTAGGCGTGCGCGACCTGGCAGTCGAGCCAGGCGAGCGCCTCCGCCAGCACCGGCGCGCCGGTGGGCGCGGCGGTCCAGGTGCCGCGCGCGAAGCGGTCGCCCGGCTCGCGGCCGGCGAACCGGTGCCCGATGGCCGCGTGGTCCTTGCCGAGGAAGCTGACCGCGAACACGCCGCTGCGCTCGACCAGCTCGTGCGTCCGGATGCCGCGGGCGAGGCAGACCAGGACGAGCGGCGGGTCGAGGCTGACGCTGCAGAACGAGCCCGCGGTCATGCCGTGCCAGCCGTCCTCGGCGGTCGTGGTGACCACCGCGACGCCCGTCGGCCACTGGCCGAGCACCGCCCGGAAGGTCTGTGCGTCGACCGCCACGGCATCGCGCCCTTCGTTTCGCTAAAGGAAACACTGTAACGCTCACGGTAACGACCGCCCGGAGCGGGTGTCAACGCCCCGGATCGGTGACGAGCGTTTCCGTAAGGGAAACGCGATGGCCTAGACTGCGGCTGAGCCCGGTCCGTCGGAAGGAACCGCCGTGTCGCGTCGTGCGACTCCCCAGAGCGACCCCGCCCCGCCCGCCGAGGACGGCGAGGGGCAGAGCCGGTCGATCGCCGCCGTGGAGCGCGCGATGGACGTCCTGCTGCTGTTCGGCCGCAGCGGCCGGCCCGACCTCGGGGTCACCGAGATCGCCACCGAGCTGGGCCTGACCAAGGCCGCCGTGCACCGGATCCTGACCGCGCTGCGCAGCCGCGACCTGATCAGCGTCGACGCGGTCACCCGCAGGTACGCCCTCGGGCACGCCGCGATCGCGCTCGGCCGGGCCTACCTGGCCCGGATGGACCTGCGCGCGCTGGCCGCCCCGGAGCTGCGCCGCCTCGCCCAGCAGCTCGGCGAGACCGCGACGCTGTCGATCCGCCGCGGGGACACCCGGCTGTACGTCGACCAGGTCGTCCCGCCGCACGAGCTGCGGGTGGAGGTCAGCCTCGGCATCCCGTACCCGCTGCACGCCGGCAGCTCGTCCAAGGCGATCCTGGCCTTCCTCGACGAGGCCGAGGTCGACGGGCTGGTCGGCCGGCACGGGCTGGAGGCGCTGACCGAGCGGACGATCGTGGACGAGGCGCGGCTGCGCAAGGAGCTGGCGGCGATCCGCAAGCGCGGCTACGCCACCTCGCAGGGCGAGCGGCAGGAGGGGACCGCCTCGATCGCCGCGCCGGTCTTCGACCACGACGGCCGGGTGATCGCGGCGCTGAGCGTGGCCGGTCCGCTGTCGCGGTTCAAGCCGCGGATGGCCGAGCTGGCGCCGCCGCTGGTGGAGGCCGCCGCGCGCCTGTCCGGGGCGCTCGGCCACAGCGGATGATCTGGCCGGAGCGGGTGGTGCCGGGTCCACGGGTCACAGGTCGGCGCCGGGCTTGAGCACGCCCAGTGCCGCGGCGCCCAGCACGGCCGCCCAGATGCCGAAGACGTAGGGCAGGCAGCCGTCCACCGAGCGCCTGAGCACGCGTTCGATCTCCGGCGTGGAGCCGCCGTTCATCAATGCGCCGAACGCGGGCCCGAAGGGGCGCAGCGTGAGGCGGATGCCGAGCCCGCAGGCGATGGCGGCCGTGTAGAGCGCCAGCTTGCCGCCCAGCCAGCGCGGCTCGGTGGTGACGCCGAACGGCCGGTCGGCGAGCAGGGTGTAGGCGGCCACGGCGGCGAGCGCGGCGATCAGGCCGAGCCGGACCGCCCAGTCGGCGCGCCGCACCCAGGGGAAGCGCCCGTGCGTGCGGTGGTCGGCGACGGTGGCCGCGAGCCAGGCCAGCGCGAACGCCCACACGAGCGCGACCCGCCACCAGCTGAAGGCGGGCGCGCCGAACAGCTCGGCGCCGTGCGGGTCCAGCGCCATGAGCGTCACCCCGCTCGGCAGGAACAGCACCAGGCAGATCTTCGGGCCGAGGTCGAGGCCGCTCATCACGCCGAGCGCGGTGGCGCGCGCGGCCGGGGTCAGGTCCGCCTTGAGGACGTACCGGCTGGAGTAGAAGACCCCGAGGTCGCCGCCCAGCCAGAAGACGAAGAGCACCAGGTGGAGCAGGATCCACCAGCCGTGCGCGTGCGGCCCCACGACCGCCTCCTCTGCTCGGAAGTCCGAATTTGGAAACACTGTTCCGGTGTGGGAGACGGTAACACGGGGATCAGGTTCCGGCGGTGCGCGGCCGCCGTCCCGCCAGCTCGGCGAACACCACCAGCCGGTAGGCGGCGGAGAACTCCGGGTGGCAGGTGGTGAGCGTGAGCATCGCCTTGCGGGGGCGCGCCCCCGCGTGCTCCGGGACGGGCGCGGCGACGTCCGTGCGGCTCGGCCGCACCACGGTGCGGCTCGTCACCGTGTAGACGAACGTCGTGGTGGCGGTGTCGATGAGGATCTCGTCCCCGCGCGCCAGCTCGTCGTTGCGCCGGAACGGGGCGCCGTAGGTGGTGCGGTGACCGGCGATCGCCATGTTGCCGATCTCGCCGGGGCCCGCCGTGCCCGGGTAGTGCCCCGGCCCCTTGCGCAGGTCGGCCGTGCCGGTGCCCTGCACCACCGTGTACTCGTAGGACGACCCGAACTTCGGGATGCGCAGCAGCGCGTACGCCTGCCCGTCGGTGGGCGCGGCAGTGGCGCCGCTCTTCTCCCGGCGCGGTTCGTCCGCCGCGAGCCTGTGCACCCGCGCCGCGTTCCAGCGCCGTTCCAGCTCGTCGTGCAGGTCGCCCTGCTGCCGATGGGTGTACTCGCCGGTTCCCCAGTACAGGTAGGCGACGAACAGGCCGAGGACGAGGCCGGCCGTCATCGCCAGCTCGGCCAGGCTTCGCAGCACCGTGCGCATGGTCGGGAACGGTAACCCTTCGGTAGGGAAACGGCGATCCTCAGAGTGAAACGATTCTGTTGCCACCTGCGCCCGCCCCTTGACAGTGCCGCTCCGATGCGGTTTCGCTATGTCCACGTTGCGAAACTTAGTTTCCCTATGGGAAACGGATCGGCGCAGCGGTCGGCGGAAGGAGCAGCGACGCACGATGAGACGCACACGCACGGCCCTGCGCGGAGCGGCCGCGGTCGTCACCGCGGCGGGCGCCGTCTCGGTGCCGGTGGCCGCGGCGGGCACCGCGCACGCCGCCGCGGGACGGGTCCCCTACCGGTGCACGATCTTCAGCACGGTGTTCGACTACGACGCGACCGTGACCGTCACCGCACCGGCCTCGGCGAAGGCCGGTGACACGGTCACCGTCAAGGCCGACTTCTCCGACCTGCCCGGAGTCGCGCCGCTGCCGATCGCCTCGTGGACCACCTCCGGGACGCTCGCCGTCTCCGGGGCGCAGTCCGGGACGGTGCCGGTCAAGGCGCCGAAGCGCACCGGGCCGGTGCCCGCGCACGGCGCGGTCCCGATCGGCGAGGTCACCGGGCAGTTCACCCTGACCGGCACCGGCGAAGTGGACCTCGCCCCCGGCGGCCTGACGATCGTCGCCGACGCCGGCGCGCAGGCCACCATCACCTGCACGCCCGAGCAGACCCCCGCGACCCTCGCGACGATCAGCGTCGGCGAGGGCGGGCCGGGAGCCTCCGTCAGCCCGTCCACCGTCGTCCAGGGCGGAGCCGTCGGCGTCACCGGCTCCGGCTGGCAGCCCGGCGCCGCGGGCATCGCCCTGTGCGACGCCAACGGCGCCGCCTGCAAGGCCGGCGACCTCACCGGCGCGACCGCCTCGGTGGACGCCGCCGGGAAGCTCACCGCGTCGGCGACCGTCGCCGAGTCCGCCGCCGCCGGCGCCCGCACCATCGTGGTCACCCAGGGCACCGTGCGCAGGGCCGTGCCGCTGACCGTCACCGCGAAGACGCGGCCGCCCACCGGCCAGTGCTCCGGCGCGCCCGCGGACCGGTGCGGCGAGCAGAAGATCAACCTGACCGTCGACGGCGGCCCGCTGACCATGTCGCAGGAGCCGGGCGAGGTCGACCTCACCCCCGTCACCCTCAACGGATCCGACCAGACCGCCACCGGGTCGCTGAAGAAGGTGCAGGTCATCGACGCGCGCGGCGGCACCACGGGCTGGTCCCTCACCGGTACGCTCACCGACTTCAGTTCCGCGGCGGGCACGAAGATCCCGGCCGGGAACCTCACCTGGACACCGGCCTGCACCGCCGCGTCCGGCTCCGGCACCGTGACCCCCGGCAGCGCCGGGCCGCTCGACACCACCACCGCGGCGACGCTGTGCGGCGCGCCCGACGGGGCCGGGCGGATCGTCGGCGGCACGTTCGGCGCCGGGGCCGGCGTCAGCCTCAAGGTCCCCGCCGCGACCGGCGCCGGCCGCTACACCGCCGTCCTCACCCTGACGCTGTCCTGACCGTCCCGGACCCCGCGGCCGGGCGCCCGCCCACCGCCCGGCTCGACTCGAGGTGACCGATGAGCCCCCGACACCGGATCGCCGCCGCGGCCGCGGCGGCCGGCCTGGCCGCCGCGCCGACCGCGCCCGGCCCGGCCGCCGCCGCGCCCGGCCGGGCGACCGGCAACGGGGCATGGTCGGTCGAGCCCGCGAACCGCAGCGGCGCCCCCGCCGCGCGCCCCTCGTTCGCCTTCGACGCGCCGCCCGGCGCGACCGTCCGCGACTCCGTGCGGATCAGCAACCTGACCGGTGCGCCCATCACCTTCCGGGTGTACGGGGCCGACGCCTACAACACCCCCCGCGACGCCGGGTTCGCGCTGCGCCCGCCCGAGGAGGAGCCGCGCGACGTCGGCGCCTGGATCTCCCTGAAGTCCTCGTCCCCGAAGATCCCCGCGCACGGTGCGAAGGAGATCCCGTTCACGCTGAAGGTCCCCGCCAACGCGACCCCCGGCGAGCACATCGGCGGCGTCGTCGCGCTGAACACCGCCATCGAGAGCGTCCAGCGCGACGGGGGCGCCCGCGTCGGGATCCGGCGGGCCGTGGCCGCCCGCGTCTACCTGCGCGTCGCCGGACCGCTGACGCCCGGCCTGCGCGCCGACGGCCTCGGCGTCGCCCGCACCGAGCCGCTCGTCCCGTTCGCGCGGCACGAGCGGGGGACGATCCGCTACACGGTCGTCAACACCGGCAACCAGCGGATCTCGCCGACCGCCCGCGTCCGGGCGACGGGCGTGTTCGGCCACGAGATCAAGCGGTGGCCCGACCAGCGCCTCCCGGAGATCCTGCCGGGCGAGCGCACTGAGATCGCGCTGCCCTGGGACGACCCGCCCGCGCTGGACGCGGTCACCGTGCGGGTGGAGCTCGTCGCCGCCGGCGGCATCGACGTCCGCGCGCAGACCAGCTTCACCGCGGTGCCCTGGCCGGCGCTGCTCACGCTCGCGGGGATCGTCTTCGTGCTGTGGTCCGTGTTGCCCCGGCTGATCCGCCGCTGGCGGGAGCGCGCGGGCCTGGCGGCACGCGAGACGGGGGTCTTCCTGTGAGGCTCCGGTCGGCCGCCGTGCTCCTCGCCGCCGCCGCTGCCCTGTGCGGCCACCCCGTCCCCGCCGTCGCCGCCGCCGGGACGGCGCCGCCCGGTGTGAGCGTCCAGCCCGGCAAGGCCGCCGCGGGCACGACCGCATGGGTGCGGGGCAGCGCGTGGACGCCGGGGACGACCGTCCAGGTCCAGATCTGCGGCGCCGGCGCGGTGCACGGCTCGGCGGACTGCGACACCGAGCGCGCCGTCACCGCGATGGTCGCCCCCACCGGGACGTTCGAGGCGGGCCTCACCGTGGGGGAGCCGCCCTCCGCGTGCCCGTGCGTCGTCCGCGCCGGCACCCTGCCGGGCGCCGTCGGGGCGCCGGTCACCGCCACCGCGCCGTTCACCGTCGAGGGACACCCGACCGCGCGGATCGACCGAGGCGTCGCCCCGGTCCGCGCGGACGTGGCCGGCCTGGAGATCACCGGGAGCCCGGACCGCGGCGAACTCTTCGGCGGCCGGCCGCGGCGGACGCTGGTGCTGCGGATCCGCAACTCCGGCGCCGACCCCATCGAGAACGCCCCGCTGGTCGTCGGCTGGGGATCCGGCGGCACCCCGGACAGCCCGCTGGACGCGCCGGGGACCGGCACGCTGCGCCCCGGCCAGACCGCCACGTACCGGATCCCGGTGGTGCTGCCCCCGGCCGCCTTCGGCCACTTCGTGGTCGGCGGCCGGTACGCGGGGTCCGTCCCCTTCACGACCGGCTTCAACGCCTACCCGTGGGGGCTGCTCGGGGTGAACGCGCTGGCCGCGTTGCTGCTGCTCATCGGGATCCGGCTGACGCTCGGCCGCCGGGCCAGGGCGCGGCGCCGCCGGCGCGGTGCGTCCGGGCTTCCGGCACACGGCACCGCGGGCGCGGCTCATCACCAGGTGGCCCCGCGCGCCACGCCCGCGTTGGAGCTCGCCGACGTCATCGGCTACCTGGACTCGGTGGCGCCGTCGCCCTCCGGGGCGTACGTGGTCGACCGCGACGAGCTGATCGGCTACCTCGAACGCCGGAGCGGCGAGACCCTGCACGCCGTCGACGTCGAAGCGCTGGACCGGTTCCTCGCCCTGCCCGAGGGGGAGGCGCGATGACGGTTCCGACCCCGCGTGCGCCCCGCCGCACGGCCGCCGGTGCGGCGCCCCGGCTCGCGGTGGCCGCGGCCGGGCCGCTGGCGGGCGGCATCGTGCTGCTCCTGTCGGACGCCCTCGGCGGCGTCGTGCGGGTCCCCGGCGATGTCGTGACCTACATGGCGCTCACCGCGCTCGTCCTCGCCTGCGCGGCGCTGGTGCCGGCGCTGTGGCTGTCCGGACGGCTGCGTCCGTACCGGGTGGCGGCCGTCGGCGGTGCGCTGGCCGGGGCCGTCGTCGCGCTGGCCGGGCTGGTCCCCGCCGTCCCCGTCTTCGCCACCGCCCTGATGGCCGCGGGGATCCTCGCGGCTCCGCTGCTCGCCGCGCCGAGAGCGAGCGCGCTCCGCACGCCCGGCGGCCTGGATCGCGACGCTCTCGTCCGCCGATCCGGGGACGGCACTGGTCATCGCGGGGGTTGCGGCCGCCGTCCTCGCCACGGCGGCCGCCGCCCTCCCGCACGCGCCGCCCGCCGCGTCCGGCGCGTCCGGTCGTCGCGCCGCCCGGGTGCGGGACGTGCTCGCCGAGCGCGACGTCCGGGCGGCCCTGCCCGTCTACCTGCTCACCGGATGGGCCGCCGGCGCCCCGCTCATGGGCGGGCTGCACCTGCTCACCTTCCGATGGAACCTGATCGGCGCCGACCCCGTCCGGTACCTGGCCTGGGCGCTGCTTCCGGCGGTCGCGCTGGTCGTCATCGGGCGTCGGACGGCCCGCGCCGCGCAGACGGTCCCCTGGCTGCTGCTCGCCGCGGCGGCCGCGCCGATGCTGATGGCGAGCGCTCCCGGACCGGTCCTGCTCGCCGCCGGTTTCACCGTCGCCTCGGCTGCGGCCTGCCTGGCGGTCGCCGCCCTCGACACCACCGTTCTCCGGCCGCTGCCAGATCCGCGCCATCTGGCGGCGGCCGGTATCACGGGTGTTACCGCCGCGACCGGCGGGCTGGCCGGATACGGCTGCGCCGCCGCGCTGCGCGGGACCTTCGCCGAGGGCACCGCGCTGACGCTGACGGCGCTGCCGCCGATCCTCGGCGCACTCCTGGCGCTGCGCGTGTGCGGCCCGCAGATCGTGGAGCCGCCGCCGTTCCTGCACGTCAGAGCGCTGTCGGTGCCGCGCGGCCCGGTCAGGCTGTACCGGGTCGGCTTCCGGGTGGACGCGGGCGAGACCATCCTGCTGTCGGGCACCGGCGCGAGCGTGCTGCTGGCCGCGCTGGCCGGGCACACGCCGTGCAAGGGCAGGGTCGCGCTCGGCGGCGCCGACCTGACCGCGCTCGACGCCGGGCAGCGGACGACCCTCGGACTCTGCCACCTCGCCGGCCCCGACCCGCGCGCCCCCGGCGGGCTGCCGGTCGCGGCCGGGCTGGCGGCGCACGCCCGCGCGCTCGGACACGCCGATCCCGGCGCCGCCGCGCACTCCGTCCTGGACGTCTTCCCCCCGCTGCGCGGGCTCGCCGCAGCCCCCGCCGGAACGCTCACCGACGCGCAACGCGGCCTGCTCTCGCTGGCCGAGGCGCTGCTCACCCGGCCTCGGCTCCTGCTGGTGGACGGTCTCGCGGGAGGCCCGTGCGCGGCGGCCGTCCCCGCGGTGCTGCGCCGGCTCTCCGCCACCGGCACCGCCGTGGTGGTCGCCGGTCCGGCCGCACCGGAGACGCTCGCGCTGGCCTGCCGCGCCTACACCGTCGAGCCCGGCCGCGTCACCGAAGTCCCCGTCCCGGCGCCCGGCGGCTCCCGGCGGCCACCGGTGGCCCGAAGCACCGGAGGTCCCGCCCAGTGATCGCGATCGTGCTCGCCGCGCTGGCGGTGTCCCCGCTGTCCCCGCTCGCCCCGCCCGCCGGGGCGCCCGCCGCGGCGCGGCTCCAGGTCAGCCGCTCCACCGACCTCGCCGAGGGCGAGACGATCACCGTCACCGGGAGCGGGTTCAGTCCCGGGCTGAGGTCCGTGGCGGTCGGGATGTGCCGGGAGGGCTACACCAACGGCCTCAAGGACTGCGACCTCGGCGGCGGCGCCACCTTCGTCAACATCGACGCCAAGGGCGGCCTCCCCGAGGTCAGGTTGAAGGCCCGCCCGAAGTTCAACGGCCTCGACTGCACGACCCGCCAGTGCGTCATCGGCGCCGGTCCGCTGCCCGGCACCGTCCCGCCCTCCGTCGTCACCGCCAACAGCGCGATCGTCCGCGTCGGCTTCAAGGGCTCGCCGTTCAAGGGCGGCGCCGCCGTCCGCGCGTCGGCGGCTCCGGCCGCCGGCGCGGGACCCGGCACGGGCGGCCCGTCGACGCCGCTCTGGGCCGCCACCGCCGGCCTGCTCGTGCTCGCCGGGGCCGCCGTCACCGTCGTCCAACGCCGCAGCAGATGACCGAAGGAGCAACGCCCGTGTCCCGAATGAGAAGGCGCGCCGGCGCCGTCGCCGCACTCGCCGGCGCCTGCGTGCTCGCGCTCGCACCGCCCGCGCTGGCCGCACCGAAGATCACGGCCAGCAAGACCAGCGGGGTGAAGGCCGGCGACACGATCACCGTCCAGGTGACCGGCCTGACCCCCAACGAGACCTTCGTGACCCTCGGCGAGTGCAAGCCCGGGCCGAAGCTGCCCACCGACTGCGCCGCGCAGAGCACCGGGGGAGCGATCGTCGGCGCCTCCGACGCCCAGGGCAACTTCGTGACGCAGGCCAAGTCCAAGGACGCGAAGATCAAGCTCGTGGCCAAGGCCGGCGGCGCCGCCTGCACGGCGAAGGCGGGCGCCTGCGTCATCGCCGTCACCGCGCCGGGCAACCAGGGGCCGAACAGCGCCGAGATCCCGCTCACCTTCACCGGCGGCGGGAGCCCGGGCGGCGGCTCGGGCGGGGGGTCGGGTGGTTCCGGCGGGGGCTCGGGCGGCGGCTCGGGCGGCGGCGGATCCGGCGGCAACGGGGACCTGCCGTACACCGGCAGCCCCGACGGCCTGCCCACCTACGCGCTGGTCGCCTCGGCGCTGGTCATGGCGGGCGGCGCCGCCCTGCTGATCCTCCCGCGCCGCCGCAAGGGCCGCTCGTGAGGGCGGTCCGCGCCACGACCGCCGTGGCGGCCGCGTTCGCGCTGGCCACGTCCGTCCTCCCGGCCGCCTCTGCCGCGGCCGACGAGGATGCGCCCATCGCCTTCGCGACCACCGTGAACGGCGACCCGGCGGACGTGTACGCGCCCGCCGCGTCCGACATCAGGGCCGACCTGCCGGTGGCGCTGCTGCTGCAGGGCGCAAACGTGAGCAGATCCGCGTACTCCGCCTACGCCCGCGCGGTCGCCGGATACGGATTCGTGGTGGTCGTGCCCGACCACCGGCGTGTCATCTACGGGCAGAGCGGCCTGTTCCCCGAAGAGGCCCAGGCGTCATGGACCGTCGCATGGGCCCGCGACGAGGACGCGCGTGCCGCCTCACCGCTCAAGGGCAGGATCGACACCGGCTCCCTCGTCCTGCTCGGCCACTCCTTCGGCGGCGCGGCCGGACTCGCCCTCACCACGGGCGCGTGCGCTCCGCCGTTCTGCGCCACGCCCGCCGCCGCGCCCGCCGAACTGAAGGGCGCGGCGTTCTCCGGCACCAACAACAGCCCGCCCGGGGGCTCCGGCAACCCGCCCGTCGCCAACACCGTCCCGGTCGCCCTCATGCAGGGGACCGCGGACGGCCTGGCGGCGCCCGCGGCGGCGCAGGGAACCTACGAGGCGATCCAGGCGCCGCCGAAGATGCTGGTGTCCGTCACCGGCGCCAACCACTACGGGATCACCGACGCGCAGAACCCGGCCGGGGCCGCTCCCGATCCGTCCGCTCAGACGGTGACCCAGGAGACCAGCGTCAAGGCGTCCGCGCGCTGGAGCGCCATGTTCCTGCGCACCGTCCTCGGCGACGCGTGGTCGGGCGTCTGGCTGTGGGGCGTCGGCGACGCCGTGGACCCGTCCGTGACGGTCCAGCACGTCCGCTGACCCCCTCCCGTTGGCTTGTGGCGTGTCGCCCCTATGACCGTCCTCATGAGGGCGACACGCCACAACTCGACGAGTCAGTGGGCGAAGGCGAAGCCGGCTGCGCGCAGCCTGGCGGACGTCACCGGTACCTCCGGTGTCCGGATCTCGGCGCGGAAGGCCAGCTCCGGCAGGCCCTCGGCCTCGCAGATCTCCCCGAACGCCCCCGCGTTCGTCGGCGGGACCTCCGCGTCCGGGAAGGCGTTGTAGACGCCGGTCAGCCCCACGCTCACCACGTAGTCGAGGGCGGCGGCCGCGTCCCGGTAGTCGATCCGGTAGAGCAGCGCGTCGGCCGCGAACGGGACGCTCCCGCCGAGGTGCTCGTGGGCGAACCTCACGCGCGCCGGATAGTCGATGTCGCGGGGGTGGCCGTACACGTCGGGGATGCGCAGCACGGCGCCGCGCGGCGACGCCAGCACGGCCTGCTCCGCCGCTATGAAGGCGCGCGGCGAGGCGTCCTCGTCCGCGGTCGTCGGGGCGGTCTCGTCGATGACCGTCCCGCCGCCGGCGCCGTAGACCGACCCCGAACTGGTGAACACGACGCGGGGATGGACGGCGGCGGCGGTCCGCGCGGTGCCCGCGAGCGTGTCGGCGTACTCGGCGACCCGCTGGGCGGCGTCGAAGGAGCGCGACAGGCGCGGGCTCACGGTCAGCACCACGGCCTCCGCGCCCCGCGCCGCCTCGGCCAGGGCGTCCTGGTCCGAGCCGCGCAGGACGGCGACGTCCGAGCAGACCCCTTCCAGCTCACGGGTGCGCCCGGCGGACGTGGTCGTCCCGGTGACCTTGTGCCCGCGCGCCGTCCACCGGCGTGCCAGCTCCATCCCGACGTTCCCGCAGCCGACGATCAGGTACCGCACGGCGAACCTCCCATGGGGAACAGCGTTCCTTCAACGTGTCGCTCCGGGGCGACGGATCTTCGTGGCCCACCCGTCCAGCACCTCGCCGGTGTCGTGGACGTCGGCGTACTTGGCGCCGAGGTCGAACAGCGCGGCCTCGTGCGGGCGCGGGTCGCGGTCGGCGACCGCGTCGGCGACGACGGTCGGCCGTAGCCCGTGGCACAGCGCGTCCACGGCGGTGGCCCGGACGCAGCCGCTGGTGCTGACGCCGGTGATCACGACGGAGTCGACGCGCAGCGCGGTGAGGGTGCTCGCGAGCGGCGTGCCGAAGAAGGCGCTGGGGTACTGCTTGTGCACCGTCAGGTCGCCCGGCTCCGGGACGAGCTCGTCCGGCGGCAGCGCCCAGGGCGATCCCTCGTCGAACAGCCGCAGGGCGGGCACCTTGCGGTAGAACAGGCCGCCGTCCACTCCGCCGGGTTTGAAGGACACGTAGGTGAACACCACCGGGTGGCCATGCTCGCGGGCGGAGCACGCCAGCCGGGCGACACGGTCGACGATCGCCGGTGCGGGCGCGGCGTAGAGAGGGCTTTCGGGGGAGAGGTAGGCGCGCACCAGGTCGACGACGAGGAGCGCCGGCCTGTCGCCGGGGCCCAGCCGCCCGCCGAAGCCGGCCTCGCGGTAGTCGTCGGCGAGGTCCGCCGCGGCGTCCTCACCCATCGGACCGGAGCCCCGTGCCGCGTGCGGAACTGGCAGGGAAGATGTGGCGGATCATGTCGAGGTACCTCCGGGCTCGATCGTCAGCCGCCACCGGAGGCGGCCACTGCACTACGGGAAGCTCATTCATGTGCCCGCCGGTGATGTGCAGGGTGCCGCCGATGCGGAAGTCCTTCTCCACCGGCAGGACCCGGGCGCCGCGCGCCGCGGCCTCGACGGCGCAGGGGATGCCGCCGGTGCCGACTCCGACGACGACGAGGTCGTACCGCCGGTCCGCGGGCACGCTCGCTCCCTCCTCGCGGGCGGTCACATGCCGTCGCCGTTCCAGCGGCCGGCGGTGCGGCTGCGGACGGGGCGGCTGGACAGGATCGGGGCGGGGATCGGGTCGCCCTTCTTCCAGGCGCGGCCGGCGCCCGGGATGTGGGCGAGGGCGTCGGTGCGCTCGTCGGGGTGTTCGAGGCAGCGCGGGTCGGCGCCCCAGTCGGCGTGCACCGGGCCGTGCTCGTGGTCATGGCCGTCGTGGTCGCCGTGGCCGCCCTGGAGGCGGGCGGCGTCCAGCGCCTTGGCGATCGCGATGAGGCTCTTGTCCGTGCCGGTGCCGTGCTGCACGTACTCCTCGTCGATCTCGCCTCGTTCACGCTGGTACTCGACGGAGGCGCGCAGGTCGGCGAGGTCGCGTTCGCTGCGGCCGGGCGACCCGGCGCCCAGGTCGTGGGAGGACGCCGACCACCGCATGCGGGTCTCTCCCGGGCCCCAGTTGATGGCCTCGCCACCCCAGCGGACCCACTCGCTCTGGGTGTACCAGTTGAACAGCTCGCCGTCGGAGCGCAGCAGCCAGGTCGCGCCCCCTTCCAGGCTGGTGAAGTGGCCGTGCTTCACGCGGGCCGGACGGAAGAAGTAGGTGCCGAGGTCCAGCGTGCCGAAGTTGTACTCCATGTGGCCCTGGACGGTGTACGCCTCCTCGTAGCACGGGTGGTGCGCGAGGCGGTGGTCGGTCCATCCCTCCTGGGCGTGGACGAGCCGGGTGTAGAAGCCGGTCACCGGGTCGACGTGCAGGTACTTGATGAACATGCCGGGCATCGGGCCGGGGTTGGGGACGGCGTCCCACGCCATGGCCTCGCTGTCGATGACGATGACGTCCCCGCGGGCGTCCTTCCAGCGCGGCGCCCTGGTGCTCTCGACCGGGTCGAAGCCGGCGTCGCCGTACTCGCGGTAGTGCAGGATCCGGGTGCCCTCGCCGAACGTGATGGCCTCGGTCGGCACGCCCTTGGGCGCGTAGACGTAGCCGCCCTTGCCGATCTCCCTGCCGTTGTAGGTCATCGATCCTTCGAGCACGTGGTACTCGGTGTCGGCGTGGTGGATGCCGGGGCCGCGGCCCCAGTCGGTGTGGAAGTCGACGCGCAGCGAGCACGAGCCGTCCTCCTCGTCCACCGACAGGCGGCGCTCGCTGGCCCGGCCCCCGCCGCCGGCGAGTTCGGCGGCGTGCCAGATGTAGTCGTCTTCCTGGATGAGTTCGACGTGGGGTCGCACAGGGCACCTCTTCCGGGTTGCGGGAGCGGTCAGCGGTCGCGGAGCTCGCGCTTGAGGACCTTGCCGGCGGCGTTGCGGGGGAGGGCGGGGAGGAACTCGACGCCGCGGGGCACCTTCGGGCCGGACAGCCGCTCGCGGCAGTGCGCCTCCAGCGCCGCCGCGTCGACGGACGCGCCGGGACCGGCGACGACGAACGCGGTGACGCGCTCGCCCCACCGCTCGTCCGGCCGCCCGACGACCGCGCAGTCGGCGACGCCGGGGAAGGTGCGCAGGACGTCCTCGACCTCGCGCGGCGCGATGTTCACCCCACCGGAAATGATCATGTCCTTCTTGCGGTCCACCACGTAGAGGAACCCGTCCTCGTCGCGGACGACGATGTCGCCGCTGGTGAGGAAGCCGTCCTCGGTCGTGCAGCCGCCGGTGGCGCCGTCGTCGCGCAGGTAGCCGTTCATGAGGAAGGGGGAGCGGCTGAACAGCTCGCCGCGCTCGCCCGGTCCGACCGGGACGCCCGCCGGGTCCACGACCCGGACCTCGGTCATGTACCAGGGCCGGCCGACCGAACCGGTCCGGCCGGCGTCGGACGGCCGGCAGTTGCTGACGATCCCGGCCTCGGTGGACCCGTACAGTTCGTGCACCCCGGCGTGCGGGAAGGCGTCCATGACCCAGCCCTTCAGGACGGCCGGCAGCGCCGCGGCGTTGAAGTACAGGGTGTCGAGGCTGGACGCGTCGTAGCGGCCGAGCGCGCCGGACGCGCGGAGCGTCTGCGCGTGGGTCGGCACGAGGAACACCGACTGGGCGCGGTGCCGTTCGGCGAGCGCGAGCATCCGCTCGGGGTCCCATTCGGGGAGCATGACCACGGTGCCGCCGGTGACGACGGGCGCGTAGTCGAAGACCATTCCGGCGCCGTGGTACATCGGCGCTACGGCGAGGCTGACGCGGCGGGCGCCGAGACCCCATTCCATGGCGGACAGGTAGCACATGAGCGTCCGGGCGCGGTGGCTGCTGAGGACGCCCTTGGGCTTTCCGGTCGTGCCGGAGGTGTAGTAGAGGCAGCAGGGGGCGTTCTCGCCGACGGGCGCCATCGGGTCGGCGGCCCGCGCCGACTCGAGCGCCTTCTCGTAGGAGCCGGCGCCCGTCCCGCCGATGCGCAGGACGACCTCGACCGGGACCGGCGGCTCGGTGTCGGAGATGTGGGCGCGGGCGCCGGAGTGCTCCAGGACGAAGGACTCCTCGGCGTCGGTGAGCCTGGTCCCGACGGGGACGAGCACCAGCCCCGCCTTGGCCGCGGCGGCGATGACCTCGGGGTACTCCAGCCGGTTGCCGAGCCGGACGGCGACGCGGTCGCCGGGGCGCAGCCCGCCCGCGAGCAGGGCCTGCGCGAGCCGGCTGGCGCGCTCGTCCAGGGCCCGGTAGGTGAGCGCGCGGTCGCCGTCGACGACGGCGGTGGCGTGCGGTGTGGAGGCGGCGAACTCGCGCACGCCGCCCGCCATCGTGAGCGGGGCGCCGCCGGGCAGGAGTGCCACGCCCCACCTCCATGTTCCGCACTCAGAAACTGAGTTTCGTTCTGGGATACCCGAGAGCTTGCCTCGTGCCCGTGCGGCGCGTCAATGCCCGGTCCCGGGAAAGTCCGACCTTTGCCGGTACGATGCCGTGCGTGACCGCCGAGGAGCCCGCCGGCCGGCCCGCCGCTCCCGTGCCGGCGTACGCCGAGATCGCGGCCGGGCTGCGCGCGCGGATCCTCGCCGGCGAGTTCCGGCCGGGCGACCGGCTCCCCGTCGAGCCCGACCTGTCGGCCGAGCACGGCGTCAGCCGCGGCACCGTCCGGGAGGCGCTGCGGCTGCTGGCCAGCCAGAACCTGGTCACCACCACGCGCGGCGTCGCCGGCGGGAGCTTCGTGTCGCATCCGCGCCCCGACCAGATCACCGAGTACCTGGCGACCAGCCTCAACCTGCTCGCCCTGGACGACCGGGTCACGGTCGGCCAGTTGCTGGAGATCCGGGAGCTGCTGGAGGTGCCCGCCGCCGGGCTCGCCGCCGCCCGCGGGGACGAGGGCGGCCGGGCCGAGCTGCGCGGCTCCCTGTTCGACCCGGGCGGGTTCGACCCGGCGGAGATCTTCGCGCCGAACCGGCACTTCCACACCGTGCTGCTGAGGATGGCCGGCAACCCGTTCCTGGAGGTCGTCGCGCAGCCGGTGTTCCGGGTGCTCGACGAGCGGTTCCTGCGTGAGAACGCGCCGCCGCGGTTCTGGCACGGCGTCGACCGCGACCACCGGGAGATCCTGTCCCGCGTCGAGGCGCGGGACGAGGCGGGCGCGCGGGAGGCGTGCCGGGCGCATCTGGAGAACCTGCGCGAGACCTACACCGCGATCGACCGGACCCGCCCTGGCGGGGACGGACCGACGGCGGGAAACCGATCGGCCGCCCGCGACGGAGGGGTTGACGGCAAAAAGTCCGACCTTTAGCTTCGGGGCAGCCCCGCACCGGGGCGACCGGAGGAGGCCGGATGACCGTCCACGAAGCCCGTATCGGCCGGTACTACGAGGACTTCGCCGTCGGCGACGTGTTCCAGCACCCGTTCGGCCGCACCATCGGCGAGAGCGACAACACCTGGTTCACGCTGCTGACGCTGAACACCAACCAGAACCACTACAACGCCGACTTCGCCGCCCGCTCCCCGACGGGCCGGATCATCGTGAACTCGGGCCTGACGGTCGCGCTCGTCCTCGGCCTGTCGGTGATCGACATCAGCCAGACCGCGCTGCTGAACCTCGGCTGGACCGACATCGAACTCACCCACCCGGTGTTCGTCGGCGACACCCTCTACGCCGAGTCGCTGATCACCGGCATGCGGGAGTCGGCGTCCCGGCCCTACGCCGGCATCGTCACGGCCGCCACCCGCGGCCTGAACCAGGACGGCGACGAGGTCGTCTCGTGGACGCGCACCGTCATGGTCTACAAGCGGGACGCGCCCCACGACAAGAAGTACTTCCCCGAGGCCAGGTCCGGGCCGATGACGGCATGAGGATCACCTACGGGCCGTGGGGCGAGACCCTCGCCGAGCTGGTCGAGGCCGCGCGGGCCGCCGAGGACGCCGGCGCGGAGGCCGTGTGGCTCCCCGAACTGCACCGCAGCGCGACCGTCCCGGCGGCGGCGGTCGCCGCCGGAACCCGCCGCGCCCAGGTCGGCACGGCGATCGCGCTGGCCTTCGCCCGCAGCCCGATGACCACCGCGCTGGAGGCCCTCGACCTCGCCGAGCTGTCCGGCGGACGCTTCGTCCTCGGCCTCGGCACCGGCGTGAGGCGGCTCAACGAGGACTGGCACGGCGTGCGCTGGGAGCGCCCGGCCGCGCGGCTCCGCGAGACCGTCGCGATCATCCGGCACTTCGCCGCGCACGCCGCGTCCGGCGAGCCGATGACCGTCGAAGGGGAGCTGGCGAGCCTGCGGGTGCGCGGCTACCGGCGGCCCTTCCCCGCCACCCCGTTCCCCGTCTACCTCGCCGGGACGGGCCCGGTCATGACGAGGCTGGCCGGGGAGGTCGCCGACGGCTGGATCTCGCACGAGCTGTGCTCGCCCGGGTGGCTGCGCGAGAGCGCCCTGCCGCTGCTGCGCCCCGGCATGGACATCGTCGTGTCGGCCGCCTGCTCCATCGACGACGACCCGGCGGAGGCGCGCCGGCGTGCCGCGGGGGTCGCCGGGTTCTACGCGTCGGTCCGCACCTACGCCGATTTCTTCGCCTTCCACGACCTCGCCGCCGAGCAGGACGCGGTGGCCGAGGCCTTCCGCGCCGGAGCGCGCGCCGACGGCCTCGCCGCCGCCGTGCCCGGCCGGATGGTCGACGCGCTCACCCTCAGCGGCACCGCCGGGCAGGTCGCCGACCGCATCGCCGGCTACGCCGGGCACGCCACGACGATCAAGCTGACGCCCCCCGCGCACGGGCTCGCCCCCGCGGAGGTCCGCGCCGCGCAGGCCCGGATCATCGACCTGATCAAGGAGCTGGCATGAGGCCGCTGGAGGACGTGCGGATCGTCTCGCTGGAGCAGTACGGCGCGGGCCCGTTCGGCTCGCTGCACCTGGCCGACCTCGGCGCCGAGATCATCAAGATCGAGGACCCGCGGACCGGCGGCGACGTCGGCCGCTACGTCCCCCCGTACGCCGACGGCGAGGACTCGCTGTTCCACGAGGCGTTCAACCGCAACAAGCGGTCGGTGTCGCTCGACCTGTCCACCGAGGCGGGCCGGACGGTGTTCGAGGAGCTCGTCCGGGTCTCCGACGCGGTCTACTCCAACCTGCGCGGCGACGTGCCCGCCAAGCTGCGCATCACCTACGACGACCTCAAGCACCTCAACCCGCGGATCGTGTGCTGCTCGCTCACCGGCTTCGGCATGACCGGCCCGCGCTCGAAGGAGCCCGGCTACGACTACGTCCTGCAGGGCCTCGCCGGCTGGATGGACCTGACCGGCGAGCCGGACGGGCCGCCCGCCAAGTCCGGGCTGTCCCTCGTCGACTACTCCGGCGGCTACGTGGCCGTGCTGTCGCTGCTGGCCGCCCTGCACGCCGCCCGCCGCGACGGCGCCGGGATGGACTGCGACGTCTCCCTGTACGACACGGCGATCTCCATGCTCACCTACCCGGGCGTCTGGCACCTCAACGCCGGGTTCGTCCCGTCCCGCACCCGGCACTCCGCGCACCCGTCACTGGTGCCGTTCCAGAACTTCCGCGCCAAGGACGGCTGGCTCGTCGTCGGCTGCGCGAAGGAGAAGTTCTGGCGGCGTCTCACCACCGTCCTCGGCCGCCCGGACCTGGCGGGCGACCCGCGCTTCGCGACGTTCGCGGACCGGCAGAGCAACGCTCGCGACCTGCTCGACCTGCTCGAACCGCTGTTCCTGACGCGGACGGTCGCCGAATGGCTGGAGCCCCTGTACGCCGCGTCCATCCCGTGCGGGCCGGTCAACGACGTCGCCGCCGCGCTCGCCGAACCGCACACCGCCGCCCGCGGCCTCGTCGTCGAGACCGGCCACCCCCGCTACGGGACGGTGAGGAACCTCGCCTCGCCGGTCCGGGCCGGCGACCGGCCGCCCGCCTACCGGCGCGCCCCGCGGCGCGGTGAGGACCTCGCCCACGTCACCGCCGAAGTCCTCGGCTACACCGCCGAACGCGTCGCCGAACTCGCCGCCGCGGGCGCCTTCGGCCCGGTGCCCGCATGACGGCCGCCCGCGCACTGGCGGAATGGGCGCTCGGGCTCACCCATGGGGACGTGCCGGAACCCGTGCGGCGCGCCGCGCTCCGGCACGTCCTGGACGGTCTCGGCTGCGCGGTCGCCGCATCCCGCCGGAACGCCGCCGACGCCGCCGTCCTGACCGCGCTGGAGCTGGGCGGCGGACGTCCCGAGGCGACCATCATCGGGCAGCCCGCCGGCCAAGGCCGCGTGACGAGGGCCGAGGCGGCGTTCGCCAACGGCGTCCTGATGCACGCGCTCGACTTCGACGACACCCACGCGGGCGGGCTCGTGCACGCGTCGGCGCCGGTCCTGCCCGTAGCGCTCGCCGAAGCGGAGGCGCTCGGGCTCGGCGGACCCGACCTTCTGCTCGGCGCCATGGTGGGGCTGGAGGCCATCTGCCGGCTCGGCGCCGCGGCCCCGCACGGCTTCCACTCCCGCGGCCTGCACGCCACCGCCGCCTGCGGGGTGCTCGCCGCCGCGCTCACCGCGTCCCGGATGCGCGGGCTGACCATCGGCGAGACCGTCCACGCCCTCGGCATCGCCGGGAGCCAGGCCGGCGGCCTGCTGGAGTTCCTCAACACCGGCGCGTCCACCAAGCAGCTGCACGCCGGCTTCGCCGCGCGCGCGGGAGTGCTCGCCGCGACCCTCGCGTCCCACGGCGCGACCGGGCCCGGCACGGTGATCGAGGGCGAGCACGGCCTGTACGGGGCGCTGCTCGGCCGCCGCGTCGAACCGGCGGTGGTCGTCGACGGGCTCGGCGAGCGGTGGGAGCTGACCCGGATCACCGTCAAGCCGTATCCCGCCTGCCAGCTCCTGCACGCCCAGCTCGACGCCGCCCGCGGCCTGCACGGCGCCGGGGTCGAGAGCATCACCGCCGAGGTGCACCCGGACGCCGCGCCGATCGTCTGCGCGCCCGGCAAGGAGCGGCCCCGCACGCCCTACGACGCGAAGTTCAGCCTGCCCTGGAGCGTGGCCGCCATGGTGATCGACGGCTCGGTGACCACCGCGACCTACGACGCGATCGACCGTCCCGAGGTGCTCGACCTCGCCGGCCGCGTCCGCACCGAGATCGTCGACTTCGGCGGCGCCGCCGCCGACCAGCCGGGACGGCTCCGCGCCGTCACCCGCGACGGCCGCGAGATCCGCGCCGAGGTCCCGCGCAGCGGCGGCGGCCCGGACGATCCCGGCATCGACCGGACCGTCCGGGAGAAGGCCCTCGCGAACCTGGGCGACCCCGGGCATGTGACCGAGATCCTCGCCCTGCCCGACCGCACGTCGACCCGGCCGCTGCTCGCGGTCCTGGAGGCGCGGTGACCAGCAACGGAGGAAGCATGACCTTACGGTTGTCCGCCTGTGCCGGGACGGTCCGGGGCGCCTACGGGCGGGCCCTCGCGGAGCTGGCGAAGGCCGGTGCCGGGCCGGGCGACGTCGTCCATGTCGTGGAGTACGCCACCGGGCCCGCGCTCGCGACGTACGCCGAGGTCGACGCGGCCCGGCGGGACGCGCTCGGCGCCCACCGCGCGCCGGTCGCGACGGTGGCCGTCGAAGCGCTGCCCGGCGGCGAGGACCTGGCCGTCGAGCTGACCGCCTTCCCCGGCGGCGGCGAGCTGTTCGAGGCCGCACCCGACGACGGCATGCACCGCGGCACGGTCCGCGTCGCCGGCGGCATCGTCTACCTCCCGAGCCTGCACCCGCGCGGCGGCGACTTCCGCTCCCAGTACCGGCAGTGCCTCGAACAGGCCGCCGACCTGCTGAAAGCCGCGGGGCTCGGGCTCGGCGCGCTCGTCCGGACGACCGACTACACGGCGAGCGCGACCCGGTCGGAGTACCCGCGCTGCGGCCGGGTCCGCAAGGAACTCCTCGGCACCGCGGACGGGGTGTACCCCGGCGCCGCCGGCATCATCGTCGACCGGCCGGTCGTGCCGGGCGCGATGGTGTCGCTGGACGCGATCGCGTCGACCGCGACGCCGAAGACCGTCAACCCCGGCTGGAAGCGGTACGACACGCTCACCTACAAGCCGGGCGTCGCGGCGGGCGGCACCCTGTTCATGTCGGGGTTCGGGGCGCTCGAACCCGCCACCCAGAAGGGCATCTTCGACGGCGACCTGCTCGCCCAGGCCGAGTACGTCTACGCCTCCATCGCGGCGACGCTCCGCGAGGCGGGCCTCGGCGACCGGCCGCCCTACGGCGGCGTCGTCCGGCTCGTCGAGTACCTCACCCCGGACGCCGTCGCCGGCTACGGCGACGTCGCCGAGATCCGCCACAGGTACTTCGGCGACTCCCCGGCGCTGTCCTCGGTGGTGTGCTCGGCCCTGCTGCGCCCCGACTTCATGATCGAGGTCGTCCCGACGGCGGTGCTCGCCCCGGCGGGAGAGAGCGCATGAGCCTGCTGACCGAGGAGATGAGAGCGCTCATCGGGAGCGAGGTCGTCTACACGGCGCCGGAGGAGCTCGGGCGCGCGTCGATCCGGTACTTCGCGCAGGCCGTCGGCGACGGCAACCCGCTCTATACCGATGACGCCTACGCGCGCGAGCACGGGTACGGCGGCGTCATCGCCCCGCCCACGCTCATCATGGAGACGAACCAGTACACCGGCCTGCCGCGCGGCGACGACGGGTACGCCGGGCACCTGTGGCGTCTGGACGTCCCCGGCACGCGGCTGGTGCGCGGCGGCAACTCCTACGCGTTCCACCGTCCCGTCCGCCCGGACGACGTCATCACCGCGACCTGGCGGATCAGCGACATCACCGAGCGGGTCAACGGCAGGGGACAGGCGATGCTCATCGTCACCTCCACCGCCGCCTACACCGACCAGCACGGCGAACCGCTCGCGACCAACGAGGAGACGCTGATCTACGTGGAGATCGCATGACGGCCGTCGCGGTGGGGGACGCGGTCCCCGAGCTGGTGCGGCGCATCGAACTCGCCGACATGATCGCCTATGCGGGCGCGACGTGGGACTGGCAGCGCATGCACTACGACCCCGCGTTCCTCGAACAGCGCGGGCTCCCCGCGCCCGTCGTGGACGGCCAGGTGTTCGGCGCGCTGCTCGCCGAGCAGGTGCAGGACTGGCTCGGCCCGTCCGCGCGGCTGGCGACCCTCCGGTTCCGGTTCAAGAACCTGGTGTTCGCGAACGAGACCGTCCGCTGCACCGGGACCGTCACGGCGGTGGACAGCGGCCTGGTGGCCATCGAGCAGCAGGTCGAGGTGGTGGAGGACGGCCGCGTCGCCGTCGCCCCCGCCGGCTGCGAGGTGCGGCTGTGACGGTCGCGATCGCCGGCGCCGCCGAATCCGACCTTGGCGTCACCGGGGCGTCCATTCTCGGCCTGCACGCACAGGCCGTCACCCGCGCGCTGCACGACGCCGGGCTCGCGCTCTCCGATGTCGACGGCATCGCGACCACCGGCGTCTCCCGGTTCTCCGCCACCCAGCTGGCCGACTACCTGGGCGTCCGGCCGTCCTGGACGGACTCGACGTTCGCCGGGGGATCGGCGTTCGAGATGTTCGTCGCCCGCGCCGCGCAGGCCATCGAGGCCGGGCAATGCGGCACCGTCCTCATCGCGTTCGCGTCGAACCAGCGGTCCGCGCGGTCGCGGTCGCTCGGCGGCGCCGCCGACCCGCACACCCCCGAGGCGATCTTCGAGTCGCCGTACGCGCCGCTGTACCCGATCTCGTACTACGCGATGGCCGCGCAGCGCTACCTGCACGCCTACGAGGCCGACCGCGAGCAGATCGCCGAGGTCGCCGTCGCCGCGCGGGAATGGGCGCTGCGCAACCCGAAGGCGTTCCGGTACGGCGCGGGACCGCTCACCGCCGGGGATGTCCTCGACGCGCCGATGCTCTCGACGCCGCTGACGTCCGCCGACTGCTGCCTCGTCACCGACGGCGGCGGCGCCGTCGTCCTCACCTCGCTGGAACGCGCCCGCGACCTGCGGCGGCCGCCGGCCGTCGTCCTCGGCTACGGCGAGTCCACCACCAACACCAGCATGACCTCGGCCGACGACCTGCTGCGCCCCGGCTCGTTCGACTCCGGACGCCGCGCGTTCGCGATGGCCGGGCTGGGACCGTCCGATGTGGACGTCGCCGAGGTCTACGACTCCTTCACCATCACCGTCCTGCTGACCCTCGAAGGGCTCGGGTTCTGCGCGCCCGGCGAGGCCGCCGGTTTCGTCGCCGGCGGCCGGACCCGCCCCGGCGGCGCCTTCCCGCTCAACACCAACGGCGGTGGCCTGTCCTACTGCCATCCCGGGCAGTACGGGCTGCTGCTGCTCGTCGAGGCCGTCCGGCAGTTGCGCGGCGAATGCGGCGACCGGCAGGTCCACGGCGCCGAGGTCGCGCTCGCACACGGAACCGGCGGCATCCTGTCCACCCACGCCACCGTCCTGCTGGGAGCCGACCGGTGATCGAGGACCGGTGGTGGGACGCCACCCGGGACCGGCGCCTGGTCGTCCAGCGCTGCGCCTGCGGGCACGCGCAGCACTACCCGCGCGAACTGTGCATCCGCTGCGGCGGCACCGACCTGGAGTTCGCCGACGCCTCCGGGCGCGGCACCGTCGACTCGTTCACCGTCGTGCACCGCGCCCCGTCCCCGGACGCCGAGGTGCCCTACACCGTCGCGCGGGTCCGGCTCGCCGAAGGCCCGATCATCCTCACCCACCTGGACGGTCCCGGCCCGTGGGCCTGCGACGAGCCCGTCCGGCTCGGCTGGCGGCCCCTCCCGGACGGCCGCCACCTCCCCGTCTTCACCAAGGACGCCTGATGGACTTCGAACTGACCGACGAGCAGTGCCTCTTCCGCGACACCCTCCGCGACTTCGTCGACCGCGAGATCCGGCCCGTCGCCCGGGAATGGGAGGCCGCCGACCGGTATCCCACCGAGATCGTCGAGACGATGAAGGGGCTCGGCCTGTTCGGGCTGACCGTCCCCGAGGAGTACGGCGGCCTCGGCGCCGACATGGTCTCCTTCGCCCTCGTCTTCGAGGAGATCTCCAAGGGCTGGATGGGCATCGCCGGCATCCTCGGCAGCCACTCGCTGTCCTGCTGGATGATCGCCCGGCACGGCACCGCCGAGCAGAAGGCCCGGTTCCTGCCCGACCTCGCCGCCGGCCGCCGCCGCACCGGCATCGCCCTCACCGAACCCGGCGCCGGCACCGACCTCCAGGGCATCGCCACCACCGCCCGCCGCGACGGCGACCACTACGTGATCGACGGGCGCAAGACCTGGATCACCAACGCCCGGCACGCCGGCCCGCTTCCCGTCCTGGTGAAGACCGACCCGTCCGCCTCGCCCGCGCATCGCGGCATGTCCGTCCTGCTCGTCGAGGACGGCTTCGAGGTACTGCGCGACCTGCCCAAACTCGGCTACAAGGGCACCGAGTCCTGCGAGATCGTGTTTGACGGCGTCCGCGTCCCCGCCGCGAACCTGCTCGGCGGCGCCGAGGGGCGCGGCATGCAGCAGGTGCTGTCCGGCCTGGAGACCGGCCGCATCAACGTCGCCGCCCGGTCCCTCGGCATCGCGCAGGCCGCCTACGACGAGGCACTGCGGTACGCGGCGCGGCGCGAGGCGTTCGGCCGCCCGATCCAGGACTTCCAGGCGATCCAGCTCAAGATCGCGGACATGGCGATCAAGGTGCAGGCCGCCCGGCTGCTCGTGTACTGGGCCGCGTCCCGCGCCGACGCCGGCGACCGCGTCGACATGCAGGCGGGCATGGCCAAGACCTTCGCCAGCGAGGCCGCCATCGACTGCGCCCTCGCCTCGATGCAGGTCCACGGCGGCTACGGCTACTCCAAAGAGTTCACCGTCGAGCGTCTCTACCGGGACGCGCCGCTGATGAGCATCGGCGAGGGCACCAACGACATCATGCGCACCGTCATCGCCAAGGCGCTGACCTCCGGCCAGGAGACCGTCGGGTGAGGACGACCGCACTCTACGTCCCGGGCGACCGTCCGGACCGCCTCGCCAAGGCCCTGACGCTCGGCGCCGACGAACTGATCGTCGACCTGGAGGACGCGGTCCCCCTCGCCGCCAAGGCGGAGACCCGCACCGCCGTCGCGGCCTGGCTCCGCACGCTGCCCGCCGACCGGCCGCACGTCACCGTCCGCATCAATCCCGGCGAACCCGGCCGCGCCGACGCCCGCGCGGTCGCCGGCCCCGGCCTCGACGGCCTGTGCGCCGCCAAGGTCGACAGCGCGGACGACCTGCACGCCCTCGACGCCGCCCTCGCGGGCGCGCCCGGCCTGCCCGTCGTCCCGCTGCTGGAGTCCGCGGCAGCGATCCTGGCGGCACCCGGGATCGCCGCCGCGCCGCGGGTCGCCGGCCTCCAGATCGGCGAGGCCGACCTGGCCGCCGACCTCGGCGTCACCCCCGGCCCGGACGAGTCCGAACTGCTGTGGGCCAGATCCCGGGTGATCGCCGCATCCGCTGCCGCCGGGCTGCGCCCGCCGATCGGCCCGGTCTCCACCGAGTTCCGCGACCTCGACGCGTTCCGCGCGACCACGCTGCGCCTCAAGCGGCTCGGCTTCCGCGGCCGCGCCTGCATCCACCCGGCCCAGCTCCCGGTCGCCGCGGAGGTCTTCACTCCGACACCGTCCGAGCTGGATCGGGCCCGCGCCCTGCTCGCCCGCCACGAAGCCGCCCTGGCCTCCGGCTCCGCCGTGTTCGTCGGCGAGGACGGCCGCCTGGTCGACGAGGCCGTCGTCCGCGCCGCCCGCGCCCTGCTCGCCTGACCGCCGAGGAACGCCAGGCGGAGTGGCTACGCTCGGCCACCCGTGGAACCCAACACCATGTCCGGCCAAGTGGGGTCTGTGCAGTTGAAAACCGTACAGTCTCTCCCCAAGATCCTCGGCGGCGACCTCGCCTGACCGCATCGAGCCGTTTACCGATGCGGGCGTCCCCTGCCGTAACCGGTGGGTGATACTCGCGAAGTGGGGACGATGGGGCCTGGGGACGACCAGCGGCACCTGATGCGCGAGGGGGTACGGACGCGAGTCGTCCGGCTGGCGGGATCCTCACGGGCGACGACCGCGGCGACGCCGAACAGGACGGTCACAACGAACAGTCCACCCTCCAGCAGCAGCCGTCTCGCGGACGGCTCTGCTGGAGGAGGAGAACGATGAGCTGAGGGAGTGATGCCCATGGCATCTCATCTTCGCCAATGGAGCATTTCGCCGACACCAGTGATTGTGCGGCCGCTTCCGTGAGGGTGGTCAGGTCTGTGAGGACGTCCGACGACGCGACGTCGTCCAGTTCGCCGAAGCGCAACGGTGTTCCGGTGGCGGGCCGGTAGCCGGTAGGGCGGTCGGAGAGCAGCCACACGAAGGTCAGGGTATGCCGGTCGGCGGCCGCTGCGACCAATGGGCCGGGGAGCGGCCGGTCGTGTTCGTTGCCGACTTACCCGATCGCCTTCCACCGGACCCAGGTGTCGATCCCCTCGGCCCGGTAGCGGGCGCCCGGGCCGAACCGCCACTCGGCCACCAGGCGCAGCGCATCGGCCGGCGCCCGGCGGTGCGGCGTGAGCAACGATGTCAGCTCGTCATACCGCGCGTCGATCCCTCCGTGTCCTGGATGGCTGTCCACCCCGGCCTCTCCGGCCTCATAACGCCGGTTCCACTCGACATAGATGACCCATTGCTCGCGTTCCATCGCCGCAACGTCGTCGCTCGCGGGCCACACGTAGTACTCAACTTCATCAACCATGTCGAGCTGGTTGAGGCTTTGGAAGTAGTGCACCTTCCCGTCTACCTCGGCAAGACCTGCGCGTACGCCGTCATACCGATCCAGTTCGACGAGGACACGCCGAAAGCCGCCGGCAACGAGTCGATCTTCGCTCCAAGTCTCAGCCACATCGGCAGACTAGCGTCCGCCACCTTCACGAACTTTCCCCGATGCACGCCAGGCTGGATCCACACAGAGTGACGAGTGACGGCCAGATGGCTCCCCGCAGCGGTTCAGCGGACGCCGAGCACCTCACACCTCCAGCATCCGCACTCCGGCATCCGCGAGGGCCGCCCCCGTGTCCGGATCGACCGGAGCGTTCGTGATGACCACGTCCAGGTCGGTGGCATCGCAGACCTTCGCCATGCCGGTGCCCGGGAACTTGCCGGCGTCGGCGACGAGGACCACCTGCCCGCTGGCCGCGATCATGGCTCGTTTGACCGGCACCTCGACCACCGTCGTGTCCATGACGGTTCCGGTCGGCCGTATCCCGCTGGTTCCGAGGACGAGCCGGTCCGCGTGGATCTGCCGCAGGTTGTCCTCCGTCAGGTAGCCCACCAGCGACCGGTAGTCACGGCGCAGCATGCCGCCGAGAACGACGAGTTGGACGTGCTGGTCGTCGGCCAGCGTCTCGACCACCGGGAGGCTGCTGGTGACGACCGTCAGCGCCCGGCCCCGCAGGTGCCGCGCCACCATGTGCGCGGTCGTGCCGATGTCGAGCAGCACGGTCTCGCCGTCCTGGATCAGCTCGGCGCAGCGCAGCGCGACGGCGTCCTTCTCGGCGGGCCGGACCTCGGCGACGTCCGTGAAGGGGTCGTCGTGGCCCTCGACCGGCATCGCACCGCCGTGCACCCGTTTGAGGAGGCCCTCCTCGTCGAGCTTTTGCAGATCGCGGCGTATGGTGGCGAGGCTCGCCGCCAAGCGCTCGGCCAGCGTCTCCACCGTCACCGGCCCTTCGGAGCGCAGGACGCGGAGGATCAGCTCATGGCGTCGGTCCCGGAGCATGCGTCGACCGTACTCGCGCAAGACCGATCACCACCAGACATTCTCTATCACGCTCCTGCTCGTCGGCTCTCGTGGGCGCACGAGCCGACGCGCGCTCCCCACCTGCCCGCCGTCGTGGCGAACCAACCGACGCCTCCGACAATTTCAAGCAAGTGCGCTCACATTTGTGAACGATCCTGCCGACTCTTGCGCGTCTCGTCCCGCCCGGGGCACAATTCAGCGCATTGCTCGCCCGGGTGGAGGCCATGGGCTGGGGCGCCTCGTTGCCATGGAGGGTGCGCGATGACCGGACTGAAGCGACGTACGGGAAAGGGTCTGATCTCCCTTGTGGCGGGCGCCGTGCTGGCGCTCGCCGTGGGCACGTCCGCCGCAAGCGCGGACGCGGGCGAGGACAGGTCCGCGCGGGCCCGTGCCACATCGGCCGTCGACGCGATGATGGGGTTCTACGACCAGGCGAGCGGACGCTGGCAGCCCGAGAGCCCCTGGTGGCAGTCGGGCAACGCGCTCCAGGCGCTCCTCGACTACATGGCGCGGACCCGCTCGACCCGCTACCTGCCCCAGGTGAAGAACACCATCGAGCTCCAGCGCAAGCCGCTGCCCTGGTGGCCGCAGGGCGGCGGCGAGTTCCGCGCGGACTCCACCGACGACACCGGCTGGTGGGCGCTGGCGATGGTCCGCATGTACGACCTCACCCGCGACACCAGGTACCTGAAGATCGCCGAGACCGACGAGGCGTACATGCGCCAGTTCTGGGACGACACCTGCGGCGGCGGCATCTGGTGGGACCTGCCCGCGAAGACCTACAAGAACGCCATCAGCAACGAGCTCTACCTCGAACTGGCCGCCTCCCTGCACAACCGGATCCCGGGCGACACCGAGTACCTCGCCCACGCGCGCCAGGCCTGGCGCTGGTTCGCCCGCAGCGGGATGATCAACGGATCCCACCTGGTCAACGACGGCCTGGCGACGCAGAGCGGAAACTGCGGCAACAACGGCGGCACCACATGGACGTACAACCAGGGCGTGATCCTGGGCGGCCTGACCGAGCTGCACCGCGCCACCGGCGACCCGTCCCTGCTCGCCACCGCCCGGCGGATCGCCGACGCCGTGACCACCGACCCGGGCCTGTCACCGCGCGGAATCCTCACCGAACCCTGCGAGGCCGCCGCCACGTGCAACTCCGACCAGGCGGCGTTCAAGGGCATCTTCGCGCGGAACCTCGCCGAACTCGACCGCGCGCTCCCCGGCCACCCGTACCGGAACTACCTGACGACCCAGGCCCGCTCCGCCTTCACCCACGACCGGAACAACGCCGACCAGTACGGCCTGCGCTGGACGGGCCCGTTCGACCAGGCCGACATCGCCCGCCAGGAGTCCGCCGTTAGCCTGCTCACCGCCGTCCTGTAACCACTGAGCGAACGGACTCGCCCGCCAACGACCGACGTCGCCACATCCGCCACGCCACGTGAACACCGGCCGGCGGATGTGGCGATGGCGTTCGGGCGCCCGCGCTGTGCGGCGGTATCTCACACCGTTGCTGGGGCATCTGCCGCTGGCGGAGGAGGACCCGGCGTCGCTGGTGGCGTTGCCTCCGACCCGGAGACCTCGGGCGGTGGTGTGGACCGCCGCCCGTGTCCAGCATTGGCGCGAGACCGGGGAGCGGCCCGCCGTGGCCGTATGGACCGCCGCTCAGATCGCCCGATTCCTGGACGCGGTCGCCGTTCATCGTCTGTATGCGGCCTACCATCTGATCGCGTTGCGGTGACTGCGGCGCGGTGAAGCGGCGGGCCTGCGCTGGTGCGATGTCGACCTGGACGAGGGCACTGCGGTGGCCTGTCGTCAGTTGCAGCCGAGGGACGGGCGGCTGATGGTATGCCCGCCCAAGACCGTGCACAGTACCCGGGTGATCGCGCTGGATCGCACCACGATTGCCGCGCTGCGCGCGCACCGTTCCCGGCAGCGTGCGGAGGCGGACGCCTACGGCGGGCGATATCGCGACAGCGGTCATGTGCTTACCAACCGCAACGGCGACCCGATCTCTCCGGGCTGGCTCACCCATGTCTTTCAGCGGCTGATCGCCGCCCACGGGGTGCCACCGATCCGTTGCACGACCTGCGGCACGGCGCTGCCACGCTGGCGTTGGCGGCCGGGGTGGAGGTGGAGGTGGTGCAGGAGATGCTCGGCCCAGCATCGTGCTGACCGCCGACACCTACACCTCCGTGCTACCCGAGGTCGCGCACACCGCGGCGGAGAAGACCGCGGCGTGCCTGCTCCGCGCGGCTGGTGTGGTGCCTGGCACCACCCAGCGCCGGGGCCGTGCTCCGGCTCAGCGTCGACGGCTGGCGGCGAGCCATACCCGGGCAGGCCTGGTGTGGCGCCGGTCGACCGCTTCGCGCCCCGAACCGGCGTGGCACCGCATCCGGGCTCGGCCTGCTGTTCGGGTTCGCGTCGATAACACGGCTTCTACGGCGTAATTGAGAGCATCCGCTTCCCGTCCTTGCTCGTCGGCCTGCGAAGGGACTAACCGCATACCGGAGGCGCGGCGGCTGCGAGCAGCTCGGCGCGGGAACTCGGCCTTGCCCTCCGCCAGGATTGGGCGGACACGGGGGTGTTCGGCTTGGCCTGCGTGCATGGCGGCCTCAACCCGGCCCCAGGCATGATCACCAACGGTCGACAGAAGCCGCGTTTTCCCTGGTCAGGGGCGGTGGGTCGCATGGGACTCGAATCCACAACCTACGGATCAAAAGCCGGAGCTCTCGTATCAGAGCAGTGCTCTCGGTGTCAGTCTGTGTCACTCTGTCCGCATCCAAGCCGCTCCTCGTGTCACACGGTGCCATGGCGTGCCGATCCGGTTCGGAACCGCCGAGCCGACAGGCTCCGCTCTGCTGGACGACGTCCATCGGCTGCTCGGCCGACGGATTCGGGTCATCACTGTGGGACGAGGCCGTTGACCTCGACCAGTGGCGGTGCGACGTAGCACGTGCAGGGAGAGGTCGTCCCGACGGCCCAGATCGAGCCGCCCACGCGGGTGAGCCCCTCGACGGTTCCCTCGGTCTCCTCGCTGGTGCCGGTGATCCAGCGGGTGCCGTTCCAGTGCAGGAACAGCGGCCTGCTCGTCACCCCGCCGTCCGTCATGCGGTAACCGCCGACCCAGACCCCGCCGCTGCCGTCAGGAGCCGCGGCGCTTAGCCAGGACTCGGTAAGCGCGGGCTCCGGCAGGACGCGCCAGCGGGTGCCGTTCCAGTGCATAACCAGCGGCTTGCCCTCATGGTCGCCGACCGCCCACACATTCTTGGCGGACACGGCGGAGACGCTCTGCAGCTCGGTGCTGCCCGACGGGAGGGTCACCGGGCTCCTGGTCCAGGTACGGCCGTCCCAGTGCAGGACCAGCGCGACATTGTTGCCCGCGTCGGTGAGGTACCACCCGACCGCCCACGCGTTGGTCGCGGACAGGGACGCGACCCCCTGCAGGGTGTTGCCGAGCGGGCCCGGGCTCGGAGAGGCCACCCGCGACCATTTCGTCCCGTCCCAGCGTTCGACCAGGGTGGCCGGACCGGGGGTGCTCCGGCCGGAGAAGGACCCGACCGCCCATGCCTGCGTCCTGGAGACCGCCGCTATGTCGTTGAGCCGGTCCGCGCCGACGTGCGAGCCGTCGGGTGGCGCGGCGGGCTGGACCGCCGTCCACGCGACACCGTCCCAGTGCCGGACCACCGGTCCAAGGCCGGTGCTGTCTCCGACGGCCCAGACGTCGTCGGATCCCACGGCGCTGACACCGTCGAGGCTGCCGGTGCCCGTCGGCGTGTCGGGAACCGGCACCTCCTTCCAGGACGCGCCGTCCCAGTGCTCGGCGACCGGATCGGCGGACTCGTACGGCGGATGCTTCTCCCCGACCGCCCACGCGTCGCTCCCACCGAGCACGGCGACGTCCTTGAGAGTGCCCTCCGCACTGGAGTGCGGCACCTTCCGCCAGTCCGCTCCTGCCCCGAAGACGGGCGGCGCCCCGGCGAGCACCGCCCCCGCCACCGCCACCACAGGAATCGCGAAACGTCTCATGAAGCGCACATGAACTCCTTCCCCCGGTTTCCGGACGTGCAGTGAGGACGCCCCGGCCACCGGCCCGGTTGCCGTGATCGCCAGAAGACCACCCCGACCAGAACCGGCCCCCGCGCCGGCTCTCTTGGCCGAGTTGAGGAGGCGGCGACGTGACGTTGGGCCCTGCTGTCACCGTCCTGCCGGGTTAACGGCGGTGTCCTCGGCTTTGCGGCCCAGGATGGCCTCAGGGCAGCCCCAGGTGTGATCACGGCATGCCCAGATGGAGGTGTTTGTTCTGGTTAGGGGTGGTGGATCGCGTGGAGACTCGAATCCACAATCCACGAACTAAGCCGGTCGTCACGGGATCGCCTGGAGAGGCGACCGCGCACCAACCGAACTCTCAATGAGGTTCCCCCCGGGGCACGGCCACCTGGGGTGAGATGGGTCAGCCGGTCGGTGGCGAGGCGCAGTGTTGTTCCTCGAAGGCGACCGGGCTCAGCATTCCGATACTGGAATGCCTTATTAATGGGTTATACCAGCACTCGATCCATTCAAACACCGCGGCGGCGAGTTCAGTTCTGGTTGACCACTTCCTGGTGTCCAGAAGTTCGAGCTGCATCGTCCCCCAGAACGACTCCATCATCGCATTGTCGAAACAGTCGCCGACCGTGTCCATCGAGCCGAGCAGCCCCGCATCCCGCAGGCGTTTCCCGAACATCCAAGACGTGAATTGCGTTCCGTGGTCGGAGTGCTGAATCGTGGAGTTGACTTGTGGTTTGCGGCGGGCAACCGATGCCGCCATCGCATCGATGACCAGGGCGCCGGTCAGGCGAATATCGATGGAATGGCCGATGATGCGGCGGGAAAAGCAGTCGAGAACTGCTGCGCAGTAGAGTTTCCCTTCGGCGGTCGGGTGTTCGGTGATGTCGGTGACCCATAGGCGGTCCGGGGCCTCGACGTCGAACGCGCGCTGCACCAGGTCCTCCTCGGTGGGCTCGTTGACCGGGTTGCGGCGGCCCTTGCGCCGGTAAATCCCCTGGATGCCGGCCTCGCGCATGAGCCGCTCGACCCGCTTGTGGTTCACTCGCTCGCCCAGCCCGAGCGTCAGTTCGGCGTGGATACGCGGTGCGCCGTAGCTGAGCCGGGAGTCGGTGTGGACGGCGCGGATGAGCTTTAACAACTCGGCGTTGCTTTGTGTGCGTATCGAGGCGGGCCGGCCGATCCTGTACCGCTCGAATACGCAGTTTCGTGCTGTTAGCTGGGATTTTGCTGTGGGGCCGTGGGAGTCGCTGCGACGATCTCGGGGTGTTGTTGTCTGTGCTGTACTGGTTGGTCTGGAGCCTGCTCGGCGTGTTGGTGATGCTGGTCCGGTCTGGTCTGTCCAAGGATGTCGAGTTGCTGGTGGTGCGTTATGAGGACCAGGTGTTGCGCTGTCAGGTCGCGGGTCGGCCGTGTTGGGGTCATGGCGGTCGGCTCTGGTTTGCGGCGTTGTCCCATCTGGTGCCGCGCCGGCGGTGGGCCGAACTCTTTCCGGTCACCCCGGCGACGGTCCTGCGCTGGCACCGTGATCTCGTCGCCCGTTAGTGGACTTTCACTGACCGGCGCCGTCCAGGTCGCCCTCGCAAGGGTGCGGCGGTCAGAACGCTGATCTTGCGGATGGCGCGGGAGATCCCGGCGTGGGGGCGCCGGCGGTTCCCAGGCGAGTTGGCCCGTCTCGGCTGCACGATTGCGGCTTCCACGGTGTGGGAGATCCTGTATGCAGCCGGCATCGATCCGGTACCGCGTCGGGCGGAGCCGACCTGGCGGCGGTTCCTGGTCGCTCAAGCGCACGGAATCATCGCCTGTGACTTCCTGGTGGCGGGTGACGGTGCTGCTCAAGCGGCTCTGTGTGCTGGTGTTCATCGAGCACGGCACCCGCAGAGTGCATCTGGCTGGGGTGACGGCGTGCCCGACGGGGGCGTGGGCGGTGCAGCAGGCCCGCAACCTGGCGATGGAGTCGGGGGAGCGTATCGGCGTGCTGCGGTTTTTGATCCACGACCGCGATCCGGTCTTCACCGCCGCGTTCGATGAGGTGCTCAAGACCGAAGGGCTCAAGGTCGTGAGGACCTTGCCACGGACAGCTCGGATGAACGCCATCTGCGAGCGCGTCATCGGAACCCTTCGCCGTGAACTGGTGGACCGGGTGTTGATCCTGGGGGAGCGGTACCTGGCCTTGGTGCTCGGCGAGTGCCTGACCCACTACAACGGCCACCGGCCCCACCAAGCCCGCCGGCAACGACCTCCAGATGCCGAACGCCAGCCCGCCAGGACCGCGGCTGAAGCAAACGACCTGAGATCCATCCGGCGAAGACCCGTCGTCACGGGCGTTATCAACGAATACCGCCATGCCGCATGACCCCAACTCAAGCCGCATAACTCAATAATCGAGCGGCACAGCGTGCGATCGCCGGGGACGGCGAGCAGGTACGGGTGATCCTGGTCGAGCGTGACGAGCACGTCGGTCCGGAACTCGGGCCCGCTCCGCGTCCGGCGATCGCGGCGCTGGACGAACTCGGAACGGCGTCTGGGCGCCACCGTGCGGCAGGTGGAGCGGGACAAGGTCGAGCCGTCGGACGGCACGCGACTGCCGGCCCGTACCGTGGTGTGGACGGCGGGCATCCAGGCCAGTCCGCTGACCGTGCAGATCCCCGGTGACCGTGACCGGCTCGGCCGGCTGGTGACCGACCCATACCTGCGGGTGTGCGGGGTCGACGGCGTCCACGCGGCGGGCGACACCGCCGCGGCGCCGGCCGAGGAGGGCTACATGGTCATGCCCAGATGCCAGCACGCGTTCCAGCTCGGCCGTTACGCGGGGCACAACGTCGCCGCCGATCTGCTGGCGCGGCCGCGGGTCCCGTTCCAGCCCGACCCCTACGTCACCTGCCTGGACCTTGGCGGCGCGGGTGCGGTGGTCGCCTCGGCTGGGACCGGATCGTCCGCGACACCGGCAAGACGGCCAAGGCTCGTAAGCGCAAGGTCAACACCGAATGGATCTATCCGCCGGTCGATGACGCAGCGGAGGTCCTTCGCCTGGGCGACTACCGCGTGTCGACCCGACCCGTCGCGTCCGCCTGAGCAGGGCGCTCAGAGCTTGGCAAGCCTGGTCTGCAGGGCCTCGGTGAGGCGGTGGACGTCGGTCTCGGTGGTGCGCCAGTTGCTGAAGGCGGCGCGGAGTGCGGGGGCTCCGGCGTAGGTGGTGGGGGTGAGGAACGCTTCGTCCTTCAACTCGTCGGCGAGACCGGCGAGGCGCTCGGCGGTCGGGTTCTCGGCCAGCGTGAAGCAGACGACGTTCAGGCGGACCGGCGCCAGGAGACGCAGCCCCGGCATCGCCTCGATGGCCTCGCCGAGCGCCTGAGCGCAGGCGATGTTCCGCTGGACGATCTCGCGGTGCCCGTCCCTGCCATAGGCGCGCAGCGTGAACCAGGCGGCGAGGGCACGCCAGCGCCGGGAGTTCTCCGGCGTGAGGTCGACGAAGTCGGGGATCTCGCCCAGCGGGCCCAGGTAGGCGGCGGCGTTCCGGAACACCCGCACCTGGAGGTCCGGGCGGCGGGTGAACTGCACGGCGCTGTCGTAGGGGACGTTCATCCACTTGTGCAGGTCGATGCAGATGGAGTCGGCGGCGCCCAGTCCGGCGACCAGGTCGGCGTGGTCCGGTGACAGGGCCGTGAACCCGCCGAAGGCGGCGTCGACGTGGAGCCAGAAGTCGTGACGTTCCCGCAGTGCGGCGATGGCGCGCAGATCGTCGAAGTCGACGGTGTTGACCGTGCCGGCGTTGGCGACCACCACGCAGGGACCGTCGACCTGCGTCAGCGCCCGCCCCAGGGCGGCGGGGTCGACCGCCTCACGACCCTGGAGGACGGGCACCTGAACCAACGCGGTGCGGCCGAGGCCGAGCATGGACAGGCCCTTGGCGATGCTCGAATGCGAACTCCCCGACAGGACGCGTACTCGTCCCAGCGCCGCCACGCCGTCCTGCGCCACATCGACCCCTCGGCGTTCGCCCAGCCATTCGCGGGCGATGGCGAGTCCGACCGTGTTGGACATGGTCGCGCCGCTGACGAACGCGCCCTGATACGCGGTGTCGAGACCGAACAGGTCGCGCAGCCAGCCGATCGTCCGGCGTTCGAGCTCCGGTGCCGCGTCGTCGAGCGCCGACGCGGGGTTCTGGTCGGCGGCCGCCGTCAGCCAGTCGCCCGCCAGTGCGGCGGGCGTGACGCCGCCCGTGACGAAGCCCAGATAGCGGGGACCCGCGCTGGCCGACAGCAGTGGCGCCCACGTGTCGGTGAACTCGGCGAGCGCCCCCGCGAGCCCGGCCCCCTCCTCGGGGAGCGGCTCCGGGGCGGGCAGGCGCAATGGCGGCACGACCGGCTGGTCAGGCAGGCGATCGAGGATCTCGGTCGCGCGCAGGCGAGTCGCCTCCAGCAGATCCGGCAGTGCCGCGAGATCGGTGGCGAGGCGTGGGTGCATGAGAGGGCTCCGATTCCAGTGACTTCAGGGAAACGGTATCCAGGGCAGGACGCGCACCTCTGGTCCAATACTGGCAAACTGGATCAGTGCACATCACGAACACCCAGCTGGTGACGGCGCTGGGCGCGTGGCGACGGCCAGGTGCCGCCCTGGCGCGGGCGCTGGCCGACGCGGTCGGCGACGCCGCCCTGGACGGACGGCTGCGGGTCGGCTCCCGGCTTCCCGCCGAGCGCCGTGCCGCCGAGGCGCTCGGTGTCAGCCGGGGCACCGTGATCGCGGCGCTGGGCATCCTGCGGGACGAGGGGTGGGTCGACACCCGGCACGGCAGCGCGAGCACGCTGCGGCTTCCGCCGGAGGCGACGGCGCGCATCGCACCGTTCTCGGCCAGCGGCGAGGACGGCGTCATCGACCTTCGAAGGGCGGTGCCGGCCGCGCCTCACGCGACATACCAGCAGGCCCTGCTGAGAGCGGCCGAGCGTTCCGGCCCGCTCCTGGCCGAGAGCGGGGAGACGGGCCCCGGCCTGCCGGAACTGCGGTCACTGATCGCGGACCGCTACACCGGCGAGGGGCTCGCCACCCGCCCCGAGCAGGTACTCATCACCTCGGGGACGCGCTCGGCGCTGGCACTGCTTTCGGCGGGGTTGCGTCCCCGTGCCGTGGCAGTGGAGATCCCCACCTACTCCGACCCGCTGGCGGGCTTCCGGGCCGCCGGCATCCGCCTGGTCGGCTGCCGGGTCACCACGGACGGCTGGGACCTGGACCAGCTCCAGGACGCGTTCCGGTCCGCGGCAGGCGGTCTGGCCTACCTCGTCCCCGACTTCCAGAACCCCACCGGCGCGCTCATGCCGGCCACCGCCCGGCGGACGGTGGCGTGGCTGGCCGAACAGCACCGGGTGACCGTCGTGTCCGACGAGACCATGCGCGACCTCGACCTGCGCGAACCGCCCGCACCGCTCCTGCGGATACCCCGCTCCGTCCTCATCGGGTCGGCGGCCAAGACGGTCTGGGGCGGCCTGCGGGTCGGCTGGATCCGGGGGCCGGCCGCGCTGATCGCCGAACTGGCCCACCATCCGCTGTGCGGATCGCTGACCGCCGCGCCGACGCAGCAGCTGGTCGCCTCGGAACTCCTCCGCGACCTGGAACCGGTGCTGCGTCACCGGCGGGCCGCTTTGCGGCGCCAGCGCGACCACCTGAGCGGACTGCTGTCCGGAGACGACCGCTGGCGTTTCACGGTTCCTCCCGGAGGGCTCGCCCTGTGGTTGCGCCTGACGAGCATGCGGGCCGATGCCGTCGTGACGCGCGCCCGCGCCCACGGACTTGAGCTGGCCGCCGGGCCGTCGTTCGCCGCAGACGCGACGCACTCCCACCATTTCCGGCTGCCCTTCACCCCGCCGATCGCCACGCTGGACCGCGTCGCCGCCGCCCTGGACCGCGCATGCCGCGATCAAGGCACGTAACAGTTCCCATTCAGTGGACGAAATCTTCCAAAATGGAATCGTGTGCAACCCTGAAGCGGTCCTCCACCCCGCCCCGGCCAGCACCGCGGCCTCTCCACCGTGGGCGCTCAAAACCCGCAGGCGGGGTCGGCGCATGGGCTGTCCTGGCTGGCGGTCTTCCTCGGGCCCGGGACGGCTTCGATCCCGTCCACGCCAAGACGGCGTACGCGGCCGGGCGGGAGCTCGCGGACCGCGGTATCGAGCTGGTCTACGGCGGCGGGGGCTCGGGCCTGATGGGGCAGGTGTCGCAGGGTGTCATCGACGGCGGCCGCGTCTTCGGCGTCATCCCGCGGTTCATGGTGGGGCGGGAATGGGGCCGGGTCGACGGCGAGCCCGGCGTGGTGGACACCATGCACGAGCACAAGGCGCTGATGGCGGAACGTACGCAGGCGTTCCTGCGCTTCTCGGCGGGCTCGGCACGCTTGAGGAATTGCTCGAGGTGTGGACGTGGCGGACGCTGCCGCTGCACGGCAAGTCGCTCGGCCTGCTCGACATCGGCGGCTTCTGGGACCCGCTCGTCGCCCTGATCCGCCGTGCCGCGGACGCGGGTTTCATGGACCCCGCCACGGCCGACGACGTGGTCGTGGGCGACCGGCTCGACGACGTCCTGCAGCGGCTTGCGGACGCCACCGGAGCCGCCGCGAGCCGCTGAAGTCCGCGGCGCCGCCCCACGCTGCCGGATCATGGTGTGCGCGGCGGGGCGGCACCGAACGTCCGGCGCTCATCGCCGGAAGACGGTAGGCGACCGGGGCCGCCGTGCGCCAGCCTGCGGAAGAAGCTCAGGATGACGCAGAGCCCCTTGGCCCAGGAGAGCGAGCGGTCGGGGGTGTCGGTGGCGGTGAAGAATTCAGGGCGGGCCGGCGCTCCGGAGCAGGAGGTGGGTGGCCAGGTCGGACGCCGCGTCCCGGTAGCGCTCAGGGCGCTCCGCGACGGCGAGGTTCAGCAGGTGGTCGCCGACGCCGGCGGCGCCGCAGCACTGACCGAGCGAGCTCAGCCACGGGATGCGGGCGACACATGCGTCGCCCGCTTCACGGGCGAGGGCCCCCAGGGACGCATCGTCCAGCACGGTGCTCGCGTGCAGCAACGTCTGCCCGAGCCCCGGCAAGGCCGCGACACCAGGACACGATCATCGGTTCAGGGCCGGGTTCCTCACCTGGGCGATGAGGTCGCGGGTGCGCAGGGCGAGGTCGGTCACGCGGTCCGCGGCGGCTTCGCGTGCCCATGCGTCGCCGGTGTCCTCCGCAAGGCTCGACCACTCCGGCGAGGCCGTGCGCGTCCCGCGGTGATGTCGGCCTCCCCCGCGGGGGAAGGGGGCCGAGCACTTGTTCCGGCAGAACGATTCGCGCGCAATGGCGCACCGGCCCCATAGGTCTGCCGCGTGACCGCCGACGCGGTAGAAGTACAGGTGCCCCAAGCCGACGCCCGCGATCCCGTCGTTCAGGTCGAACGCCTCGCCGTTCCATTCCGGCGGCGGCAGGCTCCGGCCATTCCACCCTGCGATGTCCACGCCGTTCGCGGGCGCCTCGGTGAGGAACACCTCCGCCCCGGTCACGCCAGAGAACAGGGCGGGAGGCGCGCCCGCGCTGCCGCTGTAGACGCTCACGTCATGGGCGGCTTGCGTGTCATTCGACGCCTCCAGCACCCTGTCCACCTGTTCGAGGACGTCGCGCACCAGATTGCCGGGGATCTCGGCGGCCGTTTCCTCAGTGCCCGCAGGCATCGAAGGCGAGGACAGGGGCGCCGGCCGGCCGACGTCACCGGAGGCGCTCCGCCGTGCCGCCGCACGGGCAGCGCGAACTGCGTCATTCGTTCGTATCGATCATGAGTGACGGCGGGCTGCCCATCGAGGCGATCGCCGATCTGTGCGGGCACTCCTCACCGGCGGTCACCGGGGAGGTCTACCGGCATCAGCTCCGGCCGGTGATCACCAAGGGCGCCGAGGTCGTCGACGTGGTGTTCGGTCCGAGCAAGTCGGCGTAGATCGGGTGACGGTGGCTCCCCTCTTGGCTCCCCATCGACCTCGAAGATCGAAAAAGGGCTCCGGAGTGATCTCCGAAGCCCCTCTGACCTGTTCTTTCTCTGTCGGGACGGCGGGATTTGAACCCACGACCCCTTGACCCCCTGGCAGAGCGTTAGACAGTTGCCGCAAGCGTGCCGCCGCGCTCGGGCGGCGACTCGTAGCCGACATCTAGTTCCGGCGGACATGCGACCGTTCTTCCTGCGCGCCGCCCCTGAACGACGCCCAGCCCACGATTTTCGCAAGGGGTGTGGCGGTGTGGCACTAACCTGGTGATCGACTCTTAGAATCTGCTCGGGGTGGGAGAGCGCTCGTGAAGCCATTGCGGCCCGAGGACCCGCGTCAGGTCGGTTCTTATCTGCTGCGGGGCCGGCTGGGGGCCGGCGGGATGGGTGAGGTGTATCTCGGCCGTTCACCCGGGGGCCGGGACGTGGTGGTCAAGCTGATCCGGTCCGAATACGCCGGCGAGCCGAAGTACCGGCGGCGATTCGCCCGTGAGGTGCAAGCGGCACAGCGGGTCGGCGGATTCCACACCGCGCAGGTCGTGGAGGCCGATCCCGAGGCCGATCCGCCGTGGATGGTGACCGAGTACATTCCGGGGCCGTCGCTGCAGGAGCTGGTCCAGGCTAGGGGCCCCCTTTCCGCCGAGGCGGTGCTCGCGCTGGCGGCCCAGCTGAGCGAGGGCCTGGCCGCGATCCACGCCTGCGGGCTGGTGCACCGCGATCTCAAACCCGGCAACGTGGTGATGGCCGACTCCGGGCCCCGGATCATCGATTTCGGCATTGCCCGAGAGGCCGACGCCAGCGTGCTCACCGAGGACGGCACGGTCGTCGGCACCTACGCCTTCATGTCGCCCGAGCAGGTCCACGCGCGGCAGGTCGGGCGCGCCAGCGATGTGTTCTCCCTGGGCGGAGTGCTGGTGTTCGCGGCCACCGGGCACAGCCCCTTCGCCGCCGGCACTCTGCCGGCGATCGTCTACCGGATCGGCGGCGCCGAACCCGAACTCGGCGGCATCGGTGGTGAACTCCGCGGCCTGCTCACCGCCTGCCTGGCCAAGAACCCCGAGGCACGGCCGACCGCTAACGAACTGCTGGCCTGGCTCGGCGGTTCGGTCCCCGACCGACCGTTCCCCATCTCCACCACGATGACCGAGCCCGGCCTGGGAAGGACCGGGGCCACGACGGGAGACGGCGGCAAGGCGCCGGGCACCGTCCGTCGCCGGTTCGTTCTGGGCGGCCTCGCCGCCGTGGCGGCCGCCGCGGCGACGGGTGTCCCGGCCGCGGTCATCGCCTCGCAGCGGGGCGAGCGGCGCGATCCCCCGGCCGCGCCCGCGCGCGCTGCCGCCTCTTTTACCGGTTCGCTCACCGGCCACGGCGCCGTCGTCTCCTCCGTCGCGTTCGCCCCGGACGGCAGGTCTGTGGCCAGCGGCGGAGGCGACGGGACCATCCTGTTGTGGGATGTGGCCACCGGCAGGAAGATCCGCACGTTCACCGGTCACACCTACCCGGTCGTCTCGATCGCCTTCAGCGGCGACGGGAGGACGATGACCAGCGGCGCCGAGATCGTCCGCGTGTGGGACGTCAGCACGGCCAGGCAGATCCGGAAGATCTCCACTCAGAGCCGTATCCCCGGCGGGTTCGACATTGAGATCCGCGCGATGGCCGCGAGCCCGGACGGCCGCACTCTGGCCACCGACGGGGCCGAGGGCCACGTCCTGTTGTGGGATGTGGCCACCGGCAAGGTCACCCGTACGCTCCCCGGCAGCTCCGCGGACAACGCGGTGGCGTTCGGTCCCCGCGGCGCCACCCTGGTCGGTGGCGCCGACAACATCGTTCTGTGGGACGTCGCCACCGGCGCACGCATCCGCCTCTTCGGCAGTATGCGCGGAGCGGCCACGTCGATCGCGCTCAGCTCCGACGGCAGGACGCTGGCCGTCGGCGGCGCCTCCAGCGCCACACTGCTGTGGGACGTGGCCACCGGAAGAAAGATCCGCACCCTGACCGGTCAGGGCGACTCTACGGGGCCGATCGCCATCAGTCACGACGGCAGGACCCTGGCCAACACTGTGGGCCGTGAGGCCAGAGGCAGTGAGGTCATAGCGCTGTGGGACCTGGCCACAGGTAAGATCATCCGCACTCTCGCCGGCCACACCGGTACGGTCACCTCGGTGGCCTTCAGCCCCGACGGAAAATCGCTGGCCAGTGCCAGCGAAGACAGGACGGCACGCCTGTGGAGGCTGACCTAGTGTTCTGCGCCTGAAATCCGTTGTAGATATCGGGCGAGGGAGTCGAGGATCTCTTCGGCGGTCTTGGTCCATACGAATGGTTTGGGGTTGGTGTTCCATTGCTGGATCCAGGCGCGGACGTCGGCTTCGAGGGCGTGGACGCTTTTGTGGACGCCGCGCTGGGTGGGCTGGGTGGTGAGGTAGGCGAACCAGCGCTCGACCTGGTTGAGCCAGGATGATCCGGTCGGGGTGAGGTGCACGTGGAAGCGGGGGTGGCGGGCCAGCCATTCGTGGACGAGTGGTGTCTTGTGGGTGGCGAGGTTGTCGCAGACCAGGTGCATTTCCAGTTCGGCCGGGACGGCCTTGTCGATCGCGACCAGGAATTTCTTGAACTCGGCGGCGCGGTGCCGGCGGTGCAGTTCGGTGATGACGGTGCCGTCGGCGATGTTGAAGGCGGCGAACGGGCTGGTGGTGCCGTGCCGGGCGTAGTCGTGGGTGCGCCGTTCGGGCATGCCGGGCATCATCGGCAGCACCGGTTGTGAGCGGTCGAGGGCCTGCATTTGGGATTTCTCGTCCACGCACAGGACCACGGCCCGCTCGGGCGGGTGGTGGTAGAGGCCGACCACGTCCACCACCTTTTCCACGAACAGCGGGTCGGTGGAGATTTTGAAGGTGTCGGCCCGGTGTGGCTTGAGGTCGAAGCGGCGCCAGATCTGCCCGATGGTGGACTTGCTCAGCCCGGTGCGCTCAGCCATCGAGGCCCTTGACCAGTGGGTGGCGTCCGGCGGGGTCTGCTCCAACGTGAGGGTGACCACCTGCTGGACTTTGTCCAGCAGGATCGAGGGCGGCCGGCCGGGGCGGGGCTCGTCGGCCAGCCCGGCCGGGCCGTGCTCGATGAATCGTCTGCGCCACTTGGCCACCGTCGGCGGCGAGACGCCCAGCTCGGCGGCCACATGCGTGTGGAACGCGCCGGGCTGCGCGCATGCCAGCACGATCCGGCACCGCAACGCATACGCCTGCGTTGAGGTCGCCGCCCGCGCCCCGCGCTCCAACTCCGCCCGTTCCGCCGCGGTCACGGAAAACGGCGTCTTCGGCCGCCCCGTCCTCGCCATCGCCCCAGCATAGATTTACACAACGGATTTCAGGCGCAGAACACTAGGCGGTGTTTCGAAGTAGGTGGAGCCATTCGTTGATGGCGGTGATCTCAAGAACCGCCTGGTGGCGGACGCAGAGCTTGTCGTATCTGGTCGCCATGGCCCGGTCACGCTTGAGACGGTTGATGCCGCACTCGACGGCGTGGCGGGCGCGGTGATCGATCGGATCGAAGGCGGGTGGACGGCCGCCGAGGTGGCCCCACCGTCGTCGGTGACCGGCCTGGTCGGCCGGCACCGGGACCGTGGCTGCGATCCCGCGGCGGCGCAGGCGAGCGCGGATCGCCCGAGACGAATACGCCTTATCCGCCCGCACCCGATCGGGTCGGGTTCGAGGACACCCCCGCCCAGGATGGGCCATGGTCAGAGCCCCTTCCAGCTGCAATCTAATTGTCTATGCAGATAACTATACGCGGGCTCTGCGGCCGTCACGGCGACTGTGAGGCGGGTTACGCGGGACATCCCCGAGCGGCTGAGCCAGTCGGTGTCATTGGTCGGGCTGCCGCGGAGCCGCATCCCCGTAGTAGGGGTGCCGCCATGCGGTGGTCCCGCTCGCGTGCCTGATCCCAGCAGCGCGCGGCCAGGTCGACGAACTCATGGGGCACCCCCTTTTTCTACCTGCGGGTTGCCTTACTGTCGGCTCAGTGCTCGATGGTCGCGGTGAGCATCGCGCCCAGCTGCGTGTCGCCGACCAGGGCGCCGTCCCACAGGGCGGTCAGTGCGGTGATGCGCGCGTGGCGGTCGAGTTCGAGCGCGACGGCGCCGTTGTTGACGAGGACGCCGCCGGGGTTGTTCGGATTGCTCCACTCGTAGCCGCCGCCCTGCGCGCTGCCGACCACGTGGCGGAGCGAGGACCCCGGCCCGTACGGCAGCAGGCGCAAGCCCCGCTTCAGGAAATCGGCGATTGCCCGGCGGCCCACCAGGCGGCTCTTCAACGTCAGGTCCTCGAAGCTCCCGTCGAAGGCGAACAGGTCGGCCGCCGCTGCCGCGTTTCCGGCAACGAAGGCTTCCGACAGGGCGGTGGCGACCCTGCGCACCACGGGTGAGGCGTTCTCGCCCGTGGCGCGTTCACCGAATTCACGGGGGAACTGCTCGGGGGGCAGCCGGAAGTCCTTGGTGGCTTGGATGGTGAAGTGCCTGCCGTCCCAGTAGTCCACCTGGCGGATGACCTTGCCGCCTTGGAAGTCGAGGGGCGCCATGGAACGGATTTCGTGGCCGAACAGCTCGGGTGAATCATAGAACAGGAGCATGGCGCTGCGGGAATCGCCGATGATTTTGATCGGGTACGCGTCGGCGTTGGGGCCCCACCCGGGCATGATCGCGCCTATTGCCGCGTAGAGCTCGTCCCAGGTGCGCCATTGGCCGCCCCAGATGGGGTCGACGTAGGTCAGCCGGCGTTTTGAGAAGTACGACAGGAAGCCGTCCAGGTCCCTGGCCGCTTTGGCCTGGAACATCTTCACGACCAGGTCGGCGACTTTGCGCGTGGCGTGGCTCGCGTCCAGCGCAGGATCGGCTCCGCCGGCCGGGCCGGAGGTGTCGGCCGCCGCGGCGACGGCCGAACCGCCGACCGCGGCCAGGGTGACGGCGCCGGCACCGGCGAGCGCCGCCCTGCGGGTCAGCAGGGACGGCGCGGACGAGGCGGACGAGGCGGACGGTGTGGCGAGGGTCTTGCTGCTGCGCTTGTTCACCTTGCCAGGGAAGCTCCGGTCTCCATCATTTGTCGAAGGTCGTCCGGGCATGGCTCCATGTCTGGCCGGCATAGCGCCTCGCCGGCGTGCCGGACGAACTGCGCGACATCGACCGATGTCGCGCGGGCGGCCCAGATGACCCGCAGCTCGATCGGCGACAGTTCCTCGATCTGGGGCACGACGCTCAGCCCCGTGCGCGGCAGGTCGCGAACGTGGCGAGCCGCGAGGAAACCGACGCCCCGGCCGAGGCGGATGCCGGCGACGAACTGGGAGAGGTCGTGCACCACCGGGCCGGCCTGCCACTCATAGGGCGTCCGGTCCGTGCCCGTCCAGAAGGCCGTTTCTTCGGCGGTGTGCGAGGCCCAGACCGGAAAGGTCTCGCCGTCGAGCTCACTGCGATGCACCTTCGTCCGCCCGGCCAGTGGATGGGATTCAGGGAGCACCGCGACCCGCGGGTCGCAGCGTATGGGGTCTGCTTCGAGACCCTGCAGATCGGCGGGACCGCTCCGCAGCGTCACGTCCACTTCCCCGTCGCGCACCTGATCGAGCTGGACCCGTCGGTCGACGACCTTCGCCGATGCCTGACGGGCGCCTGGGTAGCATCTATTGTAGGAGTCAACCAATTGCTGCAGGACATCTATGTCACAACTCTGGGCACTTACCCGCAACTGCGGTTCTTCCTGCCCCAGTCGCAAAAGCCGGGTCAACGCCGTGTCGGCGAGATCAACAAGCGTGCGGGCATCCTGGCTGAGCAGCAGTCCGGCCTGAGTCAGTTCCACACCGTGCGGGCTGCGATTGAAAAGCGGTGTCTCGACCGCTTTCTCCAGTGTGCGGATCGCTCGCGACAGCGCAGGTTGGGTTATCTGGAGGCGCTCGGACGCGCCGGTGAACGTACCCGCCTCGGCGACGGCGAGGAAGTAGCGCAAAAGTCTCAGATCGAAATCTTGTTCCATGAAATCCACGACCTCGTTGTGAATCCTGCCGATGTTCTGGTGAAGATCGTTACATGCCGTGGTCCGGCGTGGCCGGCCCCGCCGAGACCGAAGGTGAACGACACGCCCGCGCCGGCACCGAGCACACGCCGACCATGGTGCCGCCCGCTGCGCCACGGCTGACGACCGCTATCGCCGGTGGGCGGACACTGGCTGGGGCAGCCCCTCATATCCGACCGCGCGCGAGCCGCCGACGAGGGAGCCATGAACGCGGACGAATCCGCGGTGCGAGAACAGCGCAAGGCCGCCTGCTGGACCGAGCGCGCCGAACACCGCATCCACCCACAGCGCCAGCCGCGACGACCTCGAAACAACGCTCCGCCGCATCGCGAGACTGGAAGCCGACCGCCGCCGGCTGTTACGCCCACGTGAACGGCCACTGGCACCGGATCCTCCGCGTCGACCGCAAGACCCTGACCGTCCCGCCATCCATCACCTGGCCAGGCCGCTAGGTGGTCGCCGACTCCACCCTGTCCTGGACCGACCGCATCCGTACGGCGAGGCCACCGGATGGGCGTCCGCCGCGCAGGCTGCCGGTGGCCAGCGGGCTTGAGCTTTCGGGCTTCGGCCTGTCCTCGCTACCATCTTCTCCCCTTGCCGTAGTTGAGTGATCGCCCGTCAGCTCGTCAGTTGGAAGATCGGGGCGTTACGGGTTGCCGCGGGCGTGTGTTACCGCGGGCGGTGCAGCAGGAACGCCGCACTGGTGGCGACGCCGGTGACGAGCAGCACGCCGAAGATCAGCAGCGCGGTGTCGGCGGCAACGTGTTGGGCGAGCACGCCGAGGCCGACGGCCGGGACGGTCAGGCCCACGTAGCCGGTGAGGAAGAACGAGGTCAGGGCACCGGCGCGGCTACCGGGATCGCTGGCGGCGATGACAGTGCCCAAGGAGCTTTTGAAGTACGCGCCCGCGCCGAAGCCGAGCACGGCACCGCCGAGAAGGAACAACCACAGGCTGGGCGTGCTGAGCTGCACCGCGACGACGATGGCGACCGATCCGGCGGTGATCCACGACGCGCCGATGCCGGCCAGTGCCTGTCGCCCGTAACGAGCGGGGAGGATCTGGGCCGTCGCCGTCGCGGCGAAGACGAGGAAGTCCACGGCGCCGGCCAGGGCGCGCGAGGGGTGGCCCAGCGGCCCGGCGAGGAACGTCGGGGCCAGGGACATGAAGAACGCGAGGGCCGCGAAGGCGATGAAGGCGCCGATGAGCGCGCCGATGAAGGCCGCGCGGGCCTGTGCCGGCGCTGTGATCCGCTGCGGGTGGTAGCGGGGCCGGTCGGCCGACGCCAGGGTGCGTGTCTCCGGGGTCAGGGCGAGCCCGACCGCGCTGGCCGCCATCAGGGCGAGGAATACCAGGTAGGGCACGGTCAGCGGCTTGGCGACCCACTGGGCCAGGGCGCCGGCGATGAGCGGCCCTGCGCCGATCCCGCCGAGGTTGGCGGCCGCACCGACGATCTCGGCCCGGCGGCGGGTCGCGGAGGGGCGGCGGGCCGCGTGCAGTTCGGTGATCCAGGCGGTCGCGGTCGCGGTGGTCGCGCCGATGGCGAGGCCGTTGACGAAGCGCGCCACGATCAGGCCGGTGAGATCGCGCCAGAGCAGGAACAGGATGGCGCTGAGCGCTGCGGTGAGCAGTGCCGGGATCAGCAGCCGGCGGCGGCCGTACCAATCCGAGACGTGTCCGACGGTGAACAGCGCGAGGATGACCCCTACGGCGTAGACCGCGTAGACGATCGTGATCGTCAGCGGGCCGAAGCCGTCGCGCGCCGCATAGAGCCCGTAGAGCGGCGTCGGGACCGCGGAGAATCCCATGATGACCGCGAACGCCGCCGAGACAGCCCAGAATCCGACGGCGTGCCGGCGCCCGGCCGGGGTGGGCGCGGGCTGTGGGGGGTCTGTGACCAGATCGGCGATGACCGGGGTGGGCCCGGGCACCGCATGGTCGGTGGTGGACATCAGCAACTCCTCGAGATCGTGCCGCACGTCCGGTAGGTGCGGGCGCGAATGGTTGACTCCTCAACCATAACTCTATTGGTTGAGGAGTCAACCATGAGTTAGCCTGGTCGTATGCCGACCGAACCCAAGTGGCTCACTCCCCATGAAGATCGTGCCTGGCGGGCGTTCGTGCACGCCGGTCACCAGCTCGACGCGCGCCTGAACCGCCACCTGCTCCAGGACTCGGGACTCACCCAGGCCGACTACGCGGTCCTTGCGGCACTCTCCGAGCACGCCTGTGACCGCATGGCGGCGCGGGAACTGTGCGCCACGTTGGCGTGGGAGAAGAGCCGGCTGTCCCACCAGATCCGCGGCATGCAGAAACGAGGACTGATCTCCCGCGAACCCAACCCCGACGACGCCCGCAGCGTCATGATCCGCCTACTGCCCGCGGGCCGGCGCGCCATCGAGAACGCGGCACCGGCACATGTGCACCGGGTCCGCCAGCACTTGATCGGCCTGTTCACCCCGGCCGAACTCGACACCCTCGCGACCCTCAACGAACGAGTCCTGAACCACCTCGCCGAGGAAGCGCTCCCAGAGTGATCCACTCCCGATGGGCCGTTCCAGAGCCTTGGACCAGCCACGATCAGATCCGGGGCAAGACGAGGAACGGTCCGTCCGGCAACGGCGGGTCCTGTACCTCCTGGGCCTCCCGGGCGGCCGGTTGCGTGCGGAGTTGGCTCATGGCGATGGTTGCCTGCGCGTCCGGTAACGCGGCCGGGCCGGGACCGCAGGAGCATGTTGTGCGCCACGCGAACAGCCACGGGCGGGCGTCGGGGAACGAGCGGTCGTAGCTCGCGCGGGACCCGAGCGCCGCCACCCACACCTCACCGAGCAGGTCCTCGGCCGCCTCCCGGCCGACCCGTCGCACGAGGTAGGCCCCGACCGCCGCCTCGTGGCGCCGGACCACCTCCATGAAGGCGTCCACGTCGCCGCCGAGCGACCGGGCGATCAACTCCGCGTCATCCGGATCAGTTGTCATGACCCTCCTCGTCTCTGGAGCGCCCACACCCGGCAATTGCCGAACCGACGGCTGAAGCGTTCAGCGTCGGCCGGCGGGCCCTATTCCAGGAGACCCGGGGGCCGGCCGCAGCGGGACGAGGGAGCTCATGCGCTCGGAGTGTGGACGATGCAAAAGGGGCGGCTGGAGACCAGTACTAACGATTGCATTTCGGGGCAATGCACAAACTCGTTGTCACCACCGCCGGGCGCTAGGACGTGGCGTCGTCGTCCTCGGGGGCGAGGCGCGCCCAGACGGTGGCCAGGTTGCGCAGGTCGTCCTGGTCGAGCCGGTCGAAGAAGAGCCTGCGCAGGTCGCCGTGCTGCTGCTTCCACGCCCTGCGCAGGAGCGTCCGCCCGTCCCGGGTGAGGA